>NZ_JBEAJA010000037.1:0-158777 GCF_040064755.1 Klebsiella sp. GB_Kp056
CTGGCGCCTTACCGGGCCTGGATGCTTACCGGGCCCGGAAGGGTGCAGTTTCACCGCGGTATGATCCCCCCGTAGGCCCGCGCAAGCGCAGCGCCGCCGGGCGGGATAGTCGGCTTCGCAGCAGCTTTACTGCCCGGTGGCGGCTGGCGCCTTACCGGGCCTACTGTCTTACTGAGCCTGGGATGAGCGGTTTCCCACGTGGCGCGATCTCCCTGTAGGCCCGCGCAAGCGCAGCGCCGCCGGGCGGGATACTCGGCTCCGCAGCAGCTTTACTGCCCGGTGGCGGCTGGCGCCTTACCGGGCCTGGATGCTTACCGGGCCCGGAAGGGTGCAGTTTCACCCGCGGTATGATCCCCCGTAGGCCCGCGCAAGCGCAGCGCCGCCGGGCAGGATGGTCGGCGCCGAGGTAGCCCGGACCGGCTGCGGTTAGGCGCTTTCCGCCCGAGCGCGCGCCGCGCCAGGGACGGATTTCATCCGGCTGGCGCAGAATATCGCCAGCAGCGAAATCGCCACCGTAACGCCCAGGTAGATGGCCACCGGTCGCCAGTCACCATCGTATTTCGCCAGCAGACCGGTGGCGATAAGCGGCGCGGTGCCCCCGGCCAGCGCGGCCCCCAGCTGGTAACCCAGGGTGATCCCGGTGTAGCGCACATTGGCGCTGAAAATCTCTGAGCACAGGGTACCCAGCACCGCGGTCACCGGCGCCCACAGGATGCCGAAGGCAACGATCGTCGCCAGCATAATGCCCCAGCTGGTGCCGGTGTCGAGCAGCAGGAACCACGGAACGATAAACAGCCCCAGCAGCACCACGCTCAGGGTGTACATCTTTTGCCGGCCCACCTTGTCGGACAGCAGCCCCATCAGCGGGATCATCACGGTGGCCACCAGCGCGCCGAGGGTGACGGATTCCAGCGCCTGCGACTTCTGATAGCTCAGGGTGGTAGTGGCGTAGCTGACCACAAAGGTAGAGAAGATATAGAAGGGGGCGGTCTCCACCACTTTCAGACCCGCGGCGATCAGCACCTCCCGCCAGTGGTGTTTGAGCGTCACGCGCAGCGGAGCCTTCGCCACCTGGCCAGACTGTTTCACCTGCTTAAAGGCGGGCGTTTCGTCGATATCTTTGCGGATCCACAGGCCGAGGAAAACGAGGACGGAGCTGAGCAGGAACGGAATGCGCCAGCCCCAGGCAAGAAACTGTGCCTCATCGAACAGGGTCATCAGCGAGACGATAAAGGTCGCCATCAGCATGCCGATGGTCACGCCGGCCTGAGGAATACTGCCGAAAAAGCCTTTCCGCTTTTCCGGGGCGTATTCGTAGGCCAGCAGCAGCGCGCCGCCCCATTCGCCGCCGATACCCATGCCCTGAATAATGCGCAGGGTAATCAGCAGGGCGGGCGCCCACAGGCCCACCATTTCGTAGGTGGGCAGCAGGCCAATGGCCACCGTGGCGCTGCCCATCAGCGACAGGGTCAGCACCAGCGTCTTCTTGCGACCGATGCGATCGCCGATGTGGGCGAAAATGACCCCGCCGATGGGGCGGATAAAAAAGGTGAGCGAAAAGGAGAGCCAGGAGAGGATCAGGCCGATGACCGGGTCGACCATCGGAAAGAAGATTTTGTTAAACACCAGCGCGGCGGCGGTGCCATAGAGAAAATAATCAAACCATTCGATGGCGCTGCCGGTCAGGCTCGCGATCAGGACCTTCTTGTTTTTCTGCAGAATGGATGCAGTGTTGCTTTCTGGATTGCTCATTACGAAACGTTCTCCCGCCACGGTAAAAGGTCAGGTGTCACTCTGTGCGTGCAGGGTGCAACCTGATGTGAAAAAGGTTGTGTAATTGTTAAGCAACTTAGAGTTGATGGTTACAATTGGCAAGTTATCCCTCGGCAACGCGGGCGAGAAAACGCGCTTTTGTCTGGTGTAACCGCGAGGTAAATTTTTATTTTCCACCTGTTTTTGCTGTTTTTTGTTATTTTCATGGTCAGTTATTCAGGTGCAACCTGCGTGTTTTTAGATGTTTCTTGTTATTTCAAAATGGTTACAAATCGACGTCGCTTTGCGCCCCGGCAGGCGGCGTTTATGATGGCCGGACTATCCTCTCTGCGCGGCTGAGAGGTGATTAAGGAGATCAGAATGGCAGAACAATTTCCCCCGCTGTCGGCGACGACGCTGGCGGCGGCTAACCTGACTGGCGGCTGGCTGGCGCAGAACGATCTGGCAACGCTGACCGCGCCGCCGGCAGTGGATGTGGTGGTGCTGGCTGGCAATGCCGTGATCCCCACCATCGACGCCGCCTGCCGGCTGGCGAAGGAGCAGGAGGTTCCGCTGCTGATCAGCGGCGGCATAGGACACTCCACCGGTTTTCTGTATGAGGCGGTGCGCGAGGATCCCCGCTACCGTTCGCTCGCGGTGGAGGGCCGCCCGGAAGCGCATATTCTGGCGGATATTGCGCATGACTTCTGGCACATTCCTCGCCCGCGGCTGGTGGTGGAGGATCGGTCGACCAACTGCGGGGAAAACGCGCGCTTTACCCGCACAATGCTGGAGAGTCGGGGGATCCCCCATCGTCGCGGGATCGTCATTCAGGACCCCACCATGCAGCGGCGGACGATGGCCACCTTTGCCCGCGTCTGGCAGGGGGAGACGACGCCGCCGCAGTGGCTGAGCTTTCCCGGCTGCTCGCCGGTGCTGGAGCAGACCGACGGCCAGCTGGGGTTCGCGGGCGGCGGGGCGGGGCTGTGGCCGGTGACCCGCTACCTCGCGCTGCTGCTGGGCGAGCTGCCGCGCCTGCAGGATTCCCCTGAAGGGTACGGTCCGCGGGGGAAAGACTTTATCAGCCACGTGACCTTCCCGCCGGCGATCCTCGACGCCTGGCGACAGCTGCGGGAGGATGACCTGCTTGCCGGGGCGCTGCAGGCCCGCCTCCTCGGCTGAAAAATGCCCGTTTGCGGCAGATTTATCGCAAACGGGCAATTTGTGTTATTGAAATGTAACCTCAACCGGCCATTTTTGGCTCGGTTTTATGAATCAGCTCACAGAAATGCGCCAACGTGCTGCGAAGCCACGGCTTATCCGCCCGATATTTAACAAAAAAATCACTTGTTAAATACAAATGCGCCACAGGAGCAGCCATGACAGCACCCGTTCAACACCCAATGTATATTGATGGCCAGTTCGTTACCGGTCGCGGCGACGGCTGGATCGACGTGCTTAACCCGGCGACTGAAGCGCTGCTGTCGCGGATCCCGGACGGGACCGCGGAAGAGGCGCGACTGGCGATTGACGCCGCAGAGCGCGCCCAGCCGGCCTGGGAGGCGCTGCCGGCCATTGAGCGCGCGGGCTGGCTGCGCAAAATTGCCGCTGGCATTCGTCAGCGTGCCGACGACATCGCCGGGCTGATCGTCGCTGAAGGGGGCAAGATCCAGCAGCTGGCGGCGGTGGAGGTTGCGTTTACCGCCGACTATCTCGACTACATGGCCGAATGGGCGCGGCGGTATGAAGGGGAGATCGTGCAGAGCGACCGTCCCGGGGAGAATATCCTCGTCTTCAAACGCGCGCTGGGGGTGACCACCGGGATCCTGCCGTGGAACTTCCCGTTCTTTCTTATCGCCCGCAAGCTGGCGCCGGCGCTGATCACCGGCAACACTATCGTCATTAAGCCCAGCGAATTCACGCCCAACAACGCCATCGCTTTCGCCGAGATCGTCCACCAGGTTGGGCTGCCGAAAGGGGTCTTTAACCTGGTGCTCGGCCGTGGGGAAACCGTCGGCCAGGAGCTGGCCGGCAATCCGAAGGTGGCGATGGTCAGCATGACCGGCAGCGTAGCGGCGGGGGAGAAAATCATGGCCGCCGCGGCAAAAAATATCACCAAAGTGTGCCTCGAGCTCGGCGGCAAAGCGCCGGCCATCGTCATGGACGATGCGGATCTGGAGCTGGCGGTGAAGGCGGTGGTGGACTCGCGGGTGATCAACACCGGGCAGGTGTGCAACTGCGTCGAGCGGGTCTATGTTCAGCAGGGGATTTACGACCGCTTCGTCAACCGCCTCGGCGAGGCGATGAAGGCCGTGCAGTTTGGCGACCCGGCGGCGCGGGATGACATCGCCATGGGGCCGCTGATTAACGCCGCCGCGCGGGATCAGGTGGCGCGCAAAGTGGCAAAGGCGGTGGCGCAGGGGGCGCGGGTCGCGCTGGGCGGTCAGCCGCAGGAGGGGAAAGGCTATTTTTATCCGCCGACCCTGCTGCTGGATGTGCGTCAGGAGATGGATATTATCCATGAGGAAACCTTCGGGCCGGTGCTGCCGGTGGTGGCGTTTTCGACGCTCGATGAAGCGCTGGCGATGGCCAATGACAGCGATTATGGCCTGACCTCCTCGATCTATACCCGTGATCTTAATGTGGCGATGAAGGCGATTAAGGGGCTGAAATTCGGCGAAACCTATATCAACCGCGAGAACTTTGAGGCGATGCAGGGATTCCACGCCGGCTGGCGTAAATCGGGGATCGGCGGCGCAGATGGCCGCCATGGCCTGAATGAGTACCTGCAGACTCAGGTGGTCTATCTGCAGGCCTGAGGCGCTCAATGCAGAATCGGCGGGCAGCGCAGGCTGTCCGCCGTTCACTTAGCGGGCAAATTTCTCCAGCACGCGGATCAGCTGGGTGACAAAGCCGTATTCGTTATCGTACCAGGCGACGGTTTTCACCAGCTGTACGCCGCCGGCCTCCACAATCTCCAGCTGGGTGGCATCGTAGATTGAACCGAAATGGCTGCCGATGATATCGGAAGAGACAATCTCTTCTTCGGTGTAGCCAAAGGATTCATTGCCCTCTGCCGCCTGCTTCATCGCCTGATTGACCTCATCCGCAGTCACTTTTTTCTCCAGCACCGACACCAGCTCCGTCACTGAGCCGGTTTTGGTCGGTACGCGCTGGGCATGGCCTTTCAGCTTCCCGCTCAGGGCGGGGATCACCAGGCCGATAGCTTTGGCCGCGCCGGTAGTGTGCGGGATGACGTTTTCCGCCGCCGCCCTGGAGGCGCGCAGATCTTTACCGCGCGGCCCGTCCACCAGCGACTGGGTGCCGGTATAGGCGTGGATAGTGGTCATGGTGCCTACGGTGATGCCGAAGGCATCCTGCAGGACTTTGGCCATCGGCGCCAGGCAGTTGGTGGTGCAGGAGGCGACGGAGATGATGGTGTCATCCGGCGTCAGGGTGTCATCGTTGACGTTATAGACGATAGTTTTCATCTCGCCGGCGGGGGCGGAAATCAGCACCTTGCGCGCGCCGGCCTGGAGATGGGCCTGCGATTTCTCTGCCGAGGTGTAGAACCCGGTACACTCCACAATCACTTCCGCGCCCGCCGCCTGCCACGGAATATGCTGCGCCTCTTTTTCGGCATACACGGTGATGGTCTTACCGTTGACGATCAGCGCATCTTCCGTGAAGTCGACGCTCCACGGGAAGGGGCCGTAGTTTGAATCATGCTTTAGCAGGTAGGCCAGTACTTTTGGCGAGGTGAGGTCGTTGATAGCCACCACCTCGAGGCTGCTGTCGACTTCTAATAAACGGCGTAACACCAGACGTCCGATACGACCAAATCCATTAATCCCAAGTTTACTCATGGATATTCTCCGGTTGGTAAAACGACTCGATGTGATAAAACTCCTCCAGGCTTAGTCCTGACTCGCAGCCAGGTCAACTGACAATCTGTGCGGTTCGCTGCCGGGCCCGCAGCATGAGCCAGAAAAGTGGATGTTTTGGCGGGCTTTTTTATCCGTGACGGCAGGGAATAATTTTTGTTACCGGAGATGAGGGGGCCGCCTGCTGGCGAAGCGGTGAAAAGCGTCTATGCTTAACTATTGAATAACTTAGTAAAATATTGCCGTTAGATGAAGGGAGAGCTTATGGGATTCTGGAGAATCGTTTTTACTATCATTCTGCCGCCGCTGGGAGTACTGATGGGGAAAGGTTTCGGCTGGGCGTTTATTCTCAACATTATTCTGACCCTGCTGGGCTATATTCCAGGCCTGATCCACGCCTTCTGGGTGCAGACCCGCGATTAAGGGCTGGCCCCTCAGGCCAGGCTTCCCCCTGGGACCCGCTCAGGGGGGAATCAGGCTCTCTTTGTACAGCAGCCTGTTTTCCTTCGACCAGTAGTGGCGAGTCTCCTCGTCCAGGTCGACGCTCCACTTAAACACCCCGGCGCTGGCGAGATCCCTGCAGTACTGTTCAAAGTTGATGGCGCCGGCAAAATGGCGGATGACCGCGGCCGAGGTCAGCCGATGGCTGGGGGCGCTGCGCACGCGCAGCAGGCCGCGGGCGCTTTTTATCGTGATCACCTCGTCGTTGGCCATCACAAAATTCATATTGCCGGTAGAGACAAAGTAGATATAACACGAGACCTGATGTCGACGCAGTTCACTGGCGAAGGTGGCAAAATCGGCATCTGAACGCACTTGCTCAAAAAAATGACCCAGCCTGGCCAGCAGTTCCATTTCTATCCTTATTGTGTTGCGGTGCGCGGCTTTGGCCGGTAGCGGCAGAAACCATTCACGAAGTCACTTATTCGTATTTTAATAATATAGGCGCGTTATATTAAGGGTTATTGGATAACTGGAACATCGTTTCAAGTGTTACAATGTATTGCAATCGTTTGCCTGCACGGCCCCTCTGGTGGTGAGGAAATGGCGTGACGGGAGACAGGGAAACCCATGCCGGCGATGAAGGTCGCCGGCGGGGAAACGGGGTTACTTCTGGATCAGATAGCGAATAGTCGGGCCATCCTGCTGAATATCCAGCACCGTATAGCCATGGTTCCTGGCATCAAGCGGAATGTTATTGATCGACTGCGGACAGTCGCTAATCACTTCGAGGATCTCGCCTTTTTGCAGGGAGGGCATCGCCTCCAGGGTGGCGACCGCCGGATAGGGGCAGGGCTCGCCGACCATGTCCAGGCGATAATCAGGGATGATGTTCTTCATGCGCTCTCCTTCACGGTCCGGACCGCTGCCGACTGGCGGCGGAAAAAATGTCTCTCCCAGGCGATCACCAGCAGCAGGGCGATCAGCAGCAGCAGATAGGTCGCCAGCAGTCCGCCGAAGGGACCAAAAGCGTTCAGCAGGTTGACCTTTTGCCAGTGGGTGGCGAGCGGGGCGGCGATATCGTCCCAGCACCAGGCGAGCAGCGTGGAGCCGATAACGTTGCCCAGCCCCACCCACCAGTAGTGAACCTGGCCTTCCACCGCCCGGTACATCCAGCCGGTTTCACAGCCGCCGGCCAGCACGATGCCAAAGCCAAACAGCAGCCCGCCAATCGCCGCGTTAGGACCGGCCCACATGATTTTCGGCGCCATCCCCAGTTGCACATAGCTGAAGATGCCGATGGCGCTCGCCGCCATGCCGAAGATTATCGCCTTCGCCATCACCGTCCGGCCGGTGATCCACATATCGCGAAAGGCGGAGGTGAAGCAGATCTGCGCGCGCTCGATAAGCAGACCGAAGCAGATGCCGAACAGCATCGCCAGGCCGAGCGCAGGGTGGTCAGCGGCGGTGAGCAGGCCCCAGCCGATCATGGCGAAAAAGATCACCATGCCCAGGCGGAAACGGCGGCGCGCCTGCTGCGGTTTTTGGGTTAACGGCGAAGCAGCGGATACCTTTTGCATTTTTACCGGTATGCGAAAAAGAGGCAGCAGGGTGAAGCGAGCGCCAAACCAGGAGCCGATGGCGGTGGCGATGGCAAACAGCCAGGCGTGCAGGGAGAACTGCGGAATGCCGGTGAAAAAGGCCGCCAGGTTGCAGCCCATCGCCAGCCGCGCGCCGAACCCGGCGATGATACCCCCGGCTACGGCTTGCACAATGCGGATCCGGCTGCGTGGCAAGCGCAATTTGACGTTATTGGCCCACAGCGCCGCGGCCAGGCAGCCGCCGAACATGCCGATGATCATCCTGCCGTCGATGCGGGTCAGCGGCGTCCCGTCGAGATGGATCAGCTGATAATAGCCCCACTGTTCGCTGTGGACCCCCAGCAGCTGCAGCAGCTGGCCACCCCAGCGGGTAAATTCGCCGGTCACCGCCCAGAAGGTGCCGGTGATGCCAAAATAGTAGGTTGAGAGAATGCCCGCGGCGATGACCGCCGGGACGGGGGACCAGAACCGGATAAGCCAGGCCTGTTTGAAGGATTGCCATGTCATAAAAATGCCTCTGAACTCAGAAGGTATTAAAGGTCGATGACCGACCGAAGGGGGCACATAGTATCCGCCTTACCGCCAGCTTTCTCTGTTTTAGATCAAGGCCCTACCCCTGCGTCAGCACCGCCAGCAGCGCCAGCAGCGCGGGCAGCGCCTGAATATAGAGAATTTTGCGGCTGGCGGTCAGCGCGCCGAATATCCCGGCGGCCAGCACGCAGGCGAGGAAAAAGATCACCACCGGCTCGCCGGACTCCCCCAGCCACAGCCCCCACGCCAGGCCGGCGGCCAGGAAACCGTTATACAACCCCTGGTTGGCCGCCAGCACCCGGGTTTCCCGGGCGAAATCGGCGCTGAGGTTAAAGGCCCGGCGCCCGGCGGGCGCTTCCCAGAAAAACATCTCCAGCACCAGGATGGCGAGATGAATAATAGCGACCAGCGCAACGAGGAGAGTGGCTAACACAGCAGTCCTTAATCGATGAGATGAATGTGTCTGCAGTATAGCCGCTGGCGCTCACCAGGCGAGAGGGCGACTGCTATAGTGCATATAGCGTCATGTTTGCCTGCCGCGACGAGCGCCGGTTTATCTGATTGCCCTTTGGTTTAGCTTAGCGGTGATAGTATGCCGGGTTCTTTTTTTACGGGTGTGGCGTAGGTTACTGAATGTTGAATAAATTATGGGTTGTGTTATCCGGGCTGCTGTTGGTTGCCATGCCGTCGGCGCAGGCCGGGGAATTAAATCTCTATTCGATGAATACCGGTTCCTATGTTTATCACATGACCGGCAACCACGGACAATATAACGAGCATTTCAACAACAACTTTTTCTCGGTGGAGCGCAAGTTTTCAGCGGATTCAAAATACAGCGCGCTGGTCGGCACCATGAAAAACAGCTTCGACGATCGCTGTCTGACCCTCGGCGTGCGCCGCGACTGGCTGAAAAACGACACTGGCTGGCTGCTGAAAGGGGTGTATGCCTATACCGGGGAATTTTTCTTTGACGCTTTCAGCCACTGCGGCGACTCAGGCACCTACCGCACCGCCAAAAAAATCACCGGCGTCGGTTTTTCGCCCTATATCTATCATGGTCTGCAGTATAACTTTACCGATTATTTCGGCGTCGAGGGCGGGATTATTCTCCCGGCGATCTTTGTGATGAGTATTCAGTGGAGCTTTCGCTAAGCGCCTGTATCAGGCCGGTAAAGGAGAGGCCACCCTGGGTGGCCTGCTCATGTTGCCCTGGCGGCAGGGATTAATGGAAACCGAGACGGATCAGATCTAACGGACAGAAGCGGCCCTCGCAGCCGTCGATTTCCACGCAGTCCGCCCGACGCAGCTGCTCGGCGGTTTTCCCCTCGCCATGGATCGCTTTAATCACGCCCGTCGTACCGTTACCGGCGATCATGACCATACTGCCGGTGGCAATAGCGTTACGATTACGGTCATAGGTTTTCATGCTCTCCTCCTCAATAAACCAGTGTAAGCAATGATTAAGCGGCCAAATTAATACCGCTTCCTGCCTAAAAAAGTTTTGAGGAATATCAAAATTATTTTAATAATGCCGACATCAGCCGGGCGCGAGAGTCATTCATGGCTGCTACAGGGTTTGCCTGCGCCAGGGGAAAAGCCTCGATCATCCTGCCAGCCATCTGGCAGGCAGGATAGGGTTTGACGACCAGATAATTCACTTTGCCGGCGCATCAGATAAGGCTGCGCAGGGCGGCTATCAGCCCTGCGACACCGCGCTCCAGCTTCTCGCGTGGACAGCCGACATTGAGGCGCAGAAAGCCATTGCCTTCGGGACCATAGGTATACCCCGGCATAATCGCCACCTTCTGCCCGGCGACCGGCGCGTGGTTCGGTCTGCTGCGCGCCGGAAGGCAGAGCGGGGAAGATGGCGTCGACAGCTACTTCGAGCAGCGGGTGGCGCTGGCGGCGTTCGCCGATGTGCCTGAGGCCGCGCTTGACGACCTGCCGCTCACCTGGGTCACCACCCCGGCGCGCGAGATGGGGAAAACGCTGGCGGAGTCGATGCTGTGGCGGCTGGAGGAGGGCGCGGGCGAGACGCGAAATCAGATCATGCCCCCGCGGCTGGTGACGAGAAAATGACGGAGACGGCGCGCGCTGGCCGTCTCCTGAGCCGATAAATTACGGCTGCGGGGCGGCGTCGTCCTGCTGAGGCGCGGCGTCATCCTGCTGCGGCTGGCCCTCCTGCGGCGCGCTGTCCGGTAACGAAGGCGCTTCGAGACCAAACATCGCGGCAAAATCCTCCAGCGGCATTTTCTGGCCGTTCAGCGTCACCTGGCCGTTCGCGTACTGCAGGCTGCTGCTGATGGCGTTATCTTCCATGGTGGTGATGCGGAACATCTGGCCCATCGCCGCCAGGCCTTTGACCTGCTGATCGGCGAGTTTGGCGGCGTCGGCTGGCTGGTAGCCTTCCAGACCGGCGATCTTAGTCATAAACTCCGTCGCCATATCCACCGGGATCACCACTTTGCCGTCAAGGGACTGCACCACGCGATCCAGGCTGTCCGCCAGGGTCTGCGGCGGGGCGGTCACCAGGGCCGGATCTTTCAGCAGCACCGAGAGGTTGAGGCTGCTTTCGCCTTTGGCATTGCGCCAGCTCAGCGGTGAGATAGTCACCGACGGATTGCCCTTAAGCAGGATCGGCAGCGCATTGAACAGGGTTTCGGTAAGCGCCTGCTGGTACAGCTCCGGGTTCTGCGCCAGCTCTGGTTTCGCCAGCAGCGCCTGAGACTGCGCGCTGTACTGCTGGCTGAACTGGTGCCACGCCTGACCGTCGACGTTATCCACTTTCAGCGTCAGTTTGCCGCTACCCATATCCTGACCCTGCAGCTTCAGGCTGTTGACGGTGTAGTTCACCTGGCTGTTCACGCCTTTGCCGTCCTTGGTCAGTGTGGAGCCGCCGTCCAGCGCCATGCCTTCAACCAGCGCCAGCTCTTTGCCTTCGACGCTGATGGCCAGTTTATCGAGGGTCATTTTTTGCTGGCCGATACGCTCGTTGAAGCTGGCCAGCTCGGTGGCGCCGTCGGTGGTCAGGTTGACGAAGCGCAGCTGCACCTTCTGGTTATATTCGTTGAGAGCATCGATCTGGCCGCTGCCGGCCTGGCCCTTCAGGCTGATGTTTTTGCCGTCGCGGTCGGCGTCGAGCTGGAACTCGCCGCCGCTGAAGGTGACTTTCTCATCCCCTTTGGCGTAGTCGAGGGCATTGAGGACAATCGCCGACTGGCTGTCGCCGCTGTAGGCGATGCGCGTATCGACGGTAAAGGGGGTATTGCCTTTGGCTATTTCGAACAGCGCTTGGCTGGCGTCGTTTTTCACCAGCGTGGTGTGGACCGAGGCCATCGCCGGGGCCAGATTAAAGGTTTTTAACGAGGCCAGCGGGAAGGGGCCGTGATCGACCACCTCGTCAAGCACCACGCTCTGCCCGGCGGCCAGCCAGCCGTTAGCCTGACCGGCGATCGGCTTCACCACCAGCTGCAGATGGCTGCTGAACAGCCCGCGCTGGTAGTCCTGATAGCTCAGCTCCAGACCTGACTCCGGCGCGCTGCTGCGTAACTGCGCGTTAGCCTGCTGCACCATATCGGCAATCCGGCCTTCCAGCTGTTTGCCGGTGTACCAGGCGCCGCCTGTCCATACCACGCCCAGCGCCACGATGATTCCTGCTGCGACCAGCGATTTTTTCATAGCATTTGTCCATAAATGAAGCCAGGCGGAGAGACCGCCTGGCTGAGTTGTCATAATCAGTAAGCGCGACCTGAAAGGTCTGTCGTTTACTGGAGCTTATTGAACACGCGCGCCACGCGGCCATGGCCGCTGACCTGCACCGGCGATTCATTGGCGGCTACAAAGGCCGATTCGCCCGGCTTGAGGGTCAGGCTCTGGTCGCCTTTGCGCAGCAGGGCTTCGCCGTCGACGCAGAAAACGATCGCCGCGCTCGCCTGGGCCAGATCGCTGGCCTCGGCGGAGAGATCGTGCAGCGAGAAGGCAAAATCTTCCACCGGGATCGGGAAGTCCAGCTCCGCGCCGTGCCGCTGCGGCTGGGTCAGCAGCTCACCCGCCGGTTTGGCCTCGAACTTGACGTTGGCCACCAGCTCAGGGATATCAATGTACTTCGGCGTCAGGCCGGCGCGCAGCACGTTATCCGAGTTGGCCATCACCTCCAGCGCCACCCCCTGCAGATACGCGTGCGGCGTTTCGGCAAACAGGAACATCGCTTCGCCCGGATTCAGCTTCACCACGTTCAGCAGCAGCGGGGAGAAAAGGCCGCTGTCGTCGGGATAAAATTCGGCGATCAGGCGGATGGTCTGCCACGGTTCGCCCTGTTCGCGGTCCAGCACCTCGCGCAGCGCCTGCAGCGCCTGCGCTTTTTCCTCGCCCTGCATATTCAGCAGGCTGGCAAACAGCTGGCTCAGGCGAGCCGCGTCCGGCTGCTGCAGGAAGGCGCCGATCGCCGGGTGCGCGTTAGCCACCGGCTGCAGCAGGCTGACAATCTCGCTGAACTCGCGAAACGCGTTCATCGCCAGGAACGGGGTCAGGGCGAAGACCAGCTCCGGCTTGTGGTTCGGATCTTTGTAGTTACGTTCGGCGGCGGAGAGGGGGATGCCGGCGGCGTTCTCGCGGGCGAAACCCTCTTCGGAGGCCTGCTTGTTAGGATGGACCTGAATGGAGAGGGGCTGCGCGGCGCACAGCACTTTAAACAGGAACGGCAGTTCACCGAAGCGTTGCGCCACTTTGTCGCCGAGCAGGGCGGCTTTGTCCGCATCAATCACTTCGCGCAGCGAACGCGGCTGGCCGTCTGCCGCCAGGATCTGCGAGCTGCTCTTCGGATGCGCCCCCATCCACAGCTCTGCCATCGGCAGGTTGTCCGGGTTGGCGATGCCATACAGTTCAGTTAAGGCGGTGTGGCTTCCCCATGCATAGTTCTGCACGGCGTTAATCAGCTTTTGCATTCTCAATCCCTGTTTCAATCAAAGTAAAATTTATCGCCCTATTAAACCAGCAAACGCTGGAGAAGCAACTGCTGAAAGAAAAAGTCGTCCCTGTCTCAGTTTTTGTTAAAAAATTGTGTAAAATTGATCGACTCGCTTTTCTACAGGCACATGGAGTCCCTGCCTGAAACATAATCAGCCAAAGCAGTAAGTGAGAGTACAATGTCGAATAAACCGTTTGTTTACCAGGATCCTTTTCCCCTCAAAAAGGATGACACCGAGTATTATCTCCTCAGCAGTGATTACGTCTCCGTCGCCGAATTTGCCGGCCAGGAAGTGCTAAAAGTTGACCCTCAGGCGCTGACCCTTCTGGCGCAACATGCCTTCCACGACGCCTCCTTTATGCTTCGCCCGGCCCATCAGCAGCAGGTAGCGGATATCCTTAACGACCCGGAAGCCAGCGAAAACGACAAATACGTCGCCCTGCAGTTCCTGCGCAACTCCGATATCGCCGCCAAAGGCATTCTACCTACCTGCCAGGACACCGGCACCGCCATCATCATGGGTAAAAAAGGCCAGCGCGTCTGGACCGGCGGCGGCGACGAAGCCGCGCTGGCGCAGGGGGTATACAACACCTACATCCAGGACAACCTGCGCTATTCGCAGAACGCCCCGCTGGATATGTATAAAGAGGTCAACACCGGCACCAACCTGCCGGCGCAGATCGACCTCTATGCTACCGATGGCGATGAGTACAAATTCCTCTGTATCGCCAAAGGCGGCGGCTCGGCGAACAAAACCTATCTCTACCAGGAAACCAAAGCGCTGATCACCCCGGCGAAGCTGAAAAACTATCTGGTGGAGAAGATGCGTACCCTTGGTACCGCTGCCTGCCCGCCGTACCACATCGCCTTTGTCATCGGCGGTACCTCGGCGGAAGCGACGCTGAAGACCGTCAAGCTGGCGTCCACCAAATATTACGACGGTCTGCCGACCGAAGGTAATGAGCACGGCCAGGCGTTCCGCGACATTCAGCTGGAGCAGGAGCTGCTGGTGGAGGCGCAAAACCTCGGCCTCGGCGCGCAGTTCGGCGGCAAATACTTCGCCCACGATATCCGGGTGATCCGCCTGCCGCGCCACGGCGCCTCCTGTCCGGTAGGGATGGGGGTTTCCTGTTCCGCCGACCGCAACATCAAAGCCAAAATCAACCGCGACGGCATCTGGCTCGAGAAGCTGGAGAGCAATCCGGGGAAATATATCCCTGAGCATTTGCGCCAGGCCGGCGAAGGCGAAGCGGTGAAGGTGAACCTTAACCAGCCGATGAGCGAGATCCTGGCGCTGCTGTCGCAGTACCCGGTCTCCACCCGTCTGTCGCTGAGCGGCACCATTATCGTCGCCCGCGACATCGCCCACGCCAAGCTGAAAGAGCTTATCGATAACGGCGAGGAACTGCCGCAGTACGTGAAAGATCACCCGATCTACTACGCCGGCCCAGCCAAGACGCCGGACGGTTACGCCTCCGGCTCCCTCGGCCCGACCACCGCAGGCCGCATGGACTCTTACGTCGATCTGCTGCAGTCTCACGGCGCGAGTAAGATCATGCTGGCGAAAGGCAACCGCAGCCAGCAGGTCACCGACGCCTGCCACAAGCACGGCGGTTTCTACCTCGGCAGCATCGGCGGCCCGGCGGCGGTACTGGCTCAGCAGAGCATCCGCAGCCTGGAGTGCGTGGCGTATCCGGAGCTGGGGATGGAGGCGATCTGGAAAATCGAAGTGGAAGACTTCCCGGCGTTTATCCTCGTCGATGATAAAGGCAACGACTTCTTCCAGCAGATCCAGACGTCGCAGTGCGCCCGCTGCGTGAAATAAACCTGGCCGCCCTTCGGGGCGGCTCTGACCGATGACAAACCTGTTTTCGTTATCGTGCGCGCCTTCTGCCGGGTGGCGGCTTTCGCCTTACCCGGCCTACGAAAACAGCAATATCAACCGGTTATGCCATTCCCTGTCGGCCCGCGCCAGCGCAGCGCCGCCGGGCAATCGCTGAAGATGGCATGTTGTCAGCCGTCCGGGCCGCCCTTCGGGGCGGCTTTTTTATGCCGCTTTGCGGCACGAACCACCAAAACAACTTATCAATCTGGCCAATACTTACTCTTTTAAGCAGGTGAGCTTTGTCGCTATGACGCACTTTTCATCCAAGGAGAAAGTAATGACAACGCATCGCAGTGAAAAAGACTCGATGGGCGCCATCGACGTCCCGGCCGATAAACTCTGGGGCGCCCAGACCCAGCGTTCGCTGGAGCATTTCCGCATCTCGACCGAAAAAATGCCCGGGGAACTGATATATGCCCTCGCGCTGACCAAGCGGGCGGCGGCGAAGGTCAATCAGGATCTTGGCCTGCTGACGGCGGAGAAAGCCGGGGCGATCGTCGCCGCCGCTGACGAAGTGCTGGCCGGAAAACATCCCCAGGAGTTCCCGCTGGCTATCTGGCAGACCGGTTCCGGCACCCAGAGCAATATGAATATGAACGAGGTGCTGGCTAACCGCGCCAGTGAGCTGCTCGGCGGTGAGCGGGGGATGGCGCGAAAAATCCACCCCAATGACGATGTCAATAAAAGCCAGAGCTCGAACGATGTGTTTCCCACCGCCATGCACGTCGCGGCGCTGGTCGCCCTGCGGGAAAAATTGCTCCCGTCGCTGCAGGCGCTGCGGGCCACGCTCAACGAAAAGGCGGTGGCCTTCAGGGATATCGTGAAGATCGGTCGCACCCATCTGCAGGACGCCACGCCGCTCACCTTAGGCCAGGAAATCTCCGGCTGGGTGGCGATGCTGGACCATAGCCTGAAGCATCTTGAAGCCAGCCAGCCGCACCTTGCCGAGCTGGCGCTGGGCGGGACGGCGGTGGGGACCGGGCTGAATACGCATCCGGAATATGCCGTGCGGGTGGCGGCCGAGCTGGCCTCGCTCAGTGGACAGCCGTTTGTCACCGCGCCGAATAAATTCGAAGCGCTGGCCACTGTCGATGCCCTGGTCCATGCCCACGGCGCGCTGAAAGGTCTGGCGGCCTCGCTGATGAAAATCGCTAACGATGTCCGCTGGCTGGCCTCCGGGCCGCGCTGCGGGATTGGCGAAATCGCCATCCCGGAAAACGAACCTGGGTCATCGATTATGCCCGGTAAGGTCAACCCGACGCAGTGCGAGGCCCTGACCATGGTCTGCTGCCAGGTGATGGGTAACGACGTGGCGGTGAATATCGGCGGCGCCTCGGGTAACTTTGAGCTCAACGTCTATCGGCCGATGGTCATTCACAACTTCCTGCAGTCGGTGCGTCTGCTGGCGGACGGCATGGCGAGCTTTAACGAGCACTGTGCGGTGGGGATTGAGCCGAATCGTGAGCGGATCACCCAGCTGCTCAACGAGTCGCTGATGCTGGTGACCGCGCTGAATACCCATATCGGCTATGATAAAGCGGCGGAGATCGCCAAAAAAGCGCACCATGAGGGGCTGACCCTGAAGGCTTCGGCGCTGGCGCTGGGCTACCTGACGGAAGCCGAATTCGATAGCTGGGTGCGCCCGGAACAGATGGTCGGCAGCCTGGCTACTCGCTAGCCAGCCAGAGGTGCAGACGAGGGATCAGTAATCTCAGCGCCTGCGCCTCCGGTTTGTAGCGGTATTGCACATTGTCGGCATCGTAGTTGAGCAATTCGCCAATATCCGGCACGCTGACCCCCTGGCTACCGGACATCAGGGCGATCAGCGGGCTGGGGCAGGCGTACTGCACCTGTTTCTGCTCGCTGGCATACCAGACGCGGGCAATCGGCTGCACTTTCACCGGCCGTTTGATTTTTAGCCGCGCCCGCTGCGGCAGGGCGGCGATATCCTGATACTCCCTTTCCAGTTTGCTCTGCCA
Source organism: Klebsiella sp. GB_Kp056 (assembly GCF_040064755.1). Classification (NCBI taxonomy): domain Bacteria; kingdom Pseudomonadati; phylum Pseudomonadota; class Gammaproteobacteria; order Enterobacterales; family Enterobacteriaceae; genus Klebsiella; species Klebsiella sp. GB_Kp056. The sequence goes on from NZ_JBEAJA010000037.1 coordinate 17,040, forward strand.
CTGCTCGCGGGTCCAGGGCGGCACCGCCCGCGGCGATTGCAGGCTTTTTTCCAGCATCATCAACACCTGGTCGCGGGTCAGATTTTTGATCACGTGTTTATTGGCCCAGCCGAAGCGGATAGTGCTCGGGTCGAGGAGGGGCGTTAGCGTGCGATAGGCGCTGAGGGTGATTAACCCAGGCAGATGGCGATGCACCCACTCAAAGCGGGCGGTGGGGGGCAGGCCAGCGTCGACAGTGACGATTTTCTCGAAGGTGGCCTTCAGGGCGTTAATCTGCTGAATGCGCGCCAGCAGCACCTGCTGTTCCGCGGCGGTGACCTGTAGACAGATAGCGCCCGGCAGGCGGACGGCGGCTTTGCTGCTGCGGGTTTCCGACTGCTGCTGGATAAACAGATGGCCGTAGTGGCGCAGGGCGAGATCCAGCGCCGCCTCGCCAGTGTGCTGGACGACCGTAATGTTCGCCAGCGGGTCGTGCTCGGCATCCTTACTGATCGCCGGCAGCTCAAACACCCGGCCCGCCAGCAGCCGGCAGGTCGCTAACGCCTGGCGTAGCGCCTGCAGCTCCAGCTCGATCTGGCGAAAGGTATCATTCAGACGTTCAACGAGGTCGTAGCTGGCCATCGCCTTCACCTTAGTTACAACATACTATTCGATTTTTCCAGCATAGCCAGCCCGCGGCCTCTGCGCAAGTTTTATTCAGGCAGAGGTAAAATCGGGCAACTGATGATAGACCGGCCAGCTAAAGCAGAAGCGGGCGCCGCCGAGTGGACTGGCCTCGCAGCGAACGTCGCCCCCCATCGCCTGGGCGATACTGTGGACAATGGCCAGGCCGAGGCCGCAGCCTCCGGTCGCCCGATCGCGGCTGGGGTCAAGACGAACAAAAGGTTCGAACACCCGCTCGCGCTCCTCGGGGGCAATGCCCGGGCCGTCATCGTCGACCTGCAACGACGCGCGGGAACCCTGCAGGGTCAGGCTGACCGCCACCCGCTGACCGCTGTAGCGCAGGGCGTTGTTCACCAGATTATCCAGCACCCGCTCCATCAACCGCATATCCAGCGCGCCATAGTTGCCGCGGGTCAGCGTCGCCAGGCCGACTTCGCGCTGCGGGTTGACCATCTGGATATCCTCGACGTGGTCGCTGATCCAGGCGGGGAAATCGGGGGTGGTCAGGCTGAGCTCCGTCTGCGGGCGGTCGAGACGGGCGTAGGTCAGGAGCTCTTCTATGAGCGCCTCCAGCTGGCCGATATCGCGGTTCAGCGCCTGCGATTCCGCCTCGGTGAGGTTTTCGCTCATCTCCAGACGGTAGCGCAGGCGCACCAGCGGCGTCCTGAGCTCATGGGCGATGCCGTCAATCAGCTGCTTTTTACTGGCAATGAGGGCGTTAATGTTGTCGGCCATCTGGTTGAAGGCCACCCCGAGCCGCTCAAAGCTGGACATGCTGTCAAAATGAATACGCTCGCTGAGGTGGCCTTCGCCAAAGCGCTGGGCGGCGGTCTCAATGCGCAGCATGTCCTGCCAGTGCGGACGCATCCAGATAAACACCGGGAAGGCTAGCGAGATAGCGATAAACGCCATCAGCGCTACGTCCAGGAGACGCATTTCATGCAGAAAATAGAGATAGGGCACCGGGCCCACGGATAACACATAGTGGCTGCGGGGGATGCGCTGGATAAAGGTGTACTGGTCGTCGAGCGCGACGATATCCCCGGCGCGCAGGTGCTGCATCGAGCTTTCCGACAATTTGAATTTGCTCATCGGCTCGATGTGCAGGTCGAACGACAGATTAAGATCCAGTTCTTTCAGCGTTTTGCTCCAGTCGCGAGGCGGAATTTCCCGCAGCTCGCTGCGCATCAGATACAGTGAGCTTTTCATCAGATCGTCAAGCGACTGCCGGCCGGCGCGTTCAGCGGTAAATTTATAGACCAGGCCCACCAGCATGGTCATCACCAGAAAGCAGACGAAGAGCAGAAGGTAGAACTGCACGAACAGCTTTTTCATTACATTACCGCATAGTCAAAAAGAGAAACCTGCCGGCGCCTCGGGACCATCTGCCCGGCGAGGCGGAAACGTCTCGGGTTTACCGGGGCGAGCCGAGGCCCGCGCGGGAGTAACCGATACGCTATCAAAGCAGGGTTTATGTCCCCTGACAATAGCCAGCCGGGGGAGCGACGTCGTTGAAAATGTGACAGTGTCACTTATTGCGAGCTTACCTCTGCATTAGGCAAGGATTGTCTCCAGTGTCATCTGCGCGCCGCTGGGCGCTACTCGCGATAGTAGGGGATATCCACCGGATAGAGGGTGGCCAGGCTCAGCAGTCGACAGCGCACCAGCTGTTTTGCTTCGGCATACCAGTAAGCAAATTCGCCGGTGGTCTGGTGGTAAATCATCTGATCAAGGTTAGCAAACGGGATCACCAGCAGCGGCCCCTGGCGCACGTATCCGCCGCCGGTTTCGAAATGGTGATCTCCCCAGGATTGCTGGGTATGTTGATAGCGGTGGAGGAGCACCTTAATTTGCCCGCGCTGTGGACAGAGGAGCCGGATATCGGCGTTGTCGAGGGAAAAAGCCCAGCCAGAGAGTGACGTGAAGAGGGTAAGTGCCAAAAGTACAACGTATTTCATCATGCAAAAGTCCTGTGTTTTCAGGCTTTATGCCATTCTGATAACGGTAAGTCCTTGAGCACAATCATATTGAGGGGTTATGTGATGGGCTTCTGTACGGCGAAACATATTGATTTACTCAATATGACAAACTGGCGGCGGCCAGCCAGCACGAAGGCGGCGGAAACGCGATGCGCATGCCGCCGGGGAACAGGCGGTAAACGGGCCCCTTTCAGGGCCGCAGAAGGACCGCTCAGTTGTCCCAGGCGTGGGGGGCGAAGAGGTAGCCTTTATTGCGTACCGTCTTAATCCGGTAGGGTTCTGTGGCGTTATCGAGCAGTTTTTTGCGCAGGCGCGAGATGGCGACGTCGACGCTGCGATCCATCCCGTCGTAGGTGACGCCGCGTAAATTTTTCAGCAGGGCGTCGCGGTCCATAATCTGCCCGGCGTGGGTAGCCAGCTCCCACAGCAGGTCGAAATCGGCGGTAGACAGGGCGACGCTTTCTCCGCCGAGCAGCACCTGGCGGTTGACCGGGTCAATGGTCAGTGAGCCAAAGGAGATGGTCTTGTGCGGGGTGAGCGTCGCAGGCGCGCCTGCTCCCGCCGGGGCGATATGCTGGCGCAAATGCAGACGCAGTCGCGCCAGCAGCACCGCCGGCGGGGTGGTCTTCAGGATATAATCGCTGGCGCCCATCTCCAGGGAGAGGATATGGTTCATATCGCTGTCGAGCGAGGTCAGCAGGACAATCGGCCCTTGCCATTGCCCACGCAGATCGCGACAGAGCGTCATTCCGTCCTTGCCGGGCAGCATAATGTCCAGGAGCACGAGGTCCGGTTTCTCCCGCGCGATCACTTCCTCTGCGCGGTCGCCGCGAGGCTCGACCACCACATCCATATCATGCTTGCCGAGATAGGCGGCGATCAGCGCCCCTACCTCAGGGTCATCCTCAACAAAAACGATTTTATTCATGTCTATTGCACATCAGTAAAAGAAGTAACATACACCGCGCCTATTTTACCCGCCATTCCTCTTTTATAAACAGCGCTAATTCCGCTATGCTGCGCTAACTTGTTGATTCATTGTTAAGGCATAAGGACATGGGGCTGTTAATCAAAGGGCTGCTGGGCGCGCTGGTGGTGGTGCTGATTGGCGTGCTGGCGAAAACCAAAAACTACGCCATCGCCGGACTTGTTCCGCTGTTTCCCACCTTTGCGCTCATCGCCCACTATATTGTCGCCAGCGAGCGCGGTATTGAAGCCCTGCGCACCACTATCGTGTTCGGTATGTGGTCGATCGTTCCCTATTTTATCTATCTGCTGTCGCTGTGGTACTTCACCGGGATCATGCGCCTGCCGTTGGCGCTGGCAGGCGCAGTGGGGTGCTGGGGGCTGTGCGCGTGGCTGTTGATTGTTGGCTGGAGCCGCTTCCACTAACGCAGAGGGCGACCGCCGTCGACGGCGAATGACCGGCCGGTCACGTAGCGGCTGGTAAACAGATAGTCGATAAGGTCGCTGATCTCTTTCTCGCCCGGGGCGATTTTCATCAGCGACTTATCCAGCGCCTGCTGACGATAAGCCTCGTCGTCACCTTCATTGAACATGATCAGCGACGGCGCAATGGCGTTGACTTTGATCTCCGGGGCCAGCTTGCGGGCAAAGGAGCGGGTCATGTTGTCCAGCGCGGCCTTGCTGGCGGCGTAGGCGATATGTTTATCGCTCCCGCGCTCCACCACGTAATCGGTGATATGGATAATGTCGCTGGCGGCATGGCCGTGGCCGCGCAGGAGCTCCTCCAGCGCGTGGTTGAGCAGATAGGGGGCATGGACGTGGATCTGCATCATGCGGTTGATCACCGTGCTGAGCGGTACGCCCGGCTTCTCCGCCATCCAGTCGCTGGCGTTGTGGATGATGGCCCGCAGGCCGCTGGTATGCGATTTAACCGCTTCGGCAAAGGTCAGAATGCCGTCATCGCTGCTGAAGTCGGCCTGCAGACAGAGGGCGCCCGCTTCGCGCAGGTCTTCGATCGCCGGATAGGGCGTGCGATAGCTGACGATCACCGGCTGGTGTTGCTGCAGAAAATGGTGCGCCAGCGCGAGGCCGATGCGGCGGCCTCCTCCTGTGATCAGAACCGGGCGGGGCTGTTGTTCAGCCATGGGTATCTCCTTTGATTTCTGCGGCAGGGCGACCGCTTACCCCACCAGCATCCACGTTGCCGGCACAGCGGCAACCAGCAATAAACCAATTAGCGCCAATTCGCGGCGTTTGAGCGAACGATCGTGCTGGTGCGTACGTCGGGCGTACAAAAAGACCAGAAGACCCGGAGCGTAAAGTACCACCGACAACAGCAAATGCACAGGTCCCGACGCGTATAATAACCATAAGCCATAAATACAGGCGCCGATACCCACCGCTTTATGCAGCGGACGGGTGGCGATTTTGAGCAAAAAGGCGCCGACCAGCAGATAGGGCACGAGGATCATCTCTGAGGCGATGGTCAGCAGGGTGCCGTAGTCCGAACCGGTCAGCCAGATGAGGACCAGCGACGCCTGAACGCTGATATTGGTCAGCCACAGCGAAGCGGAGGGGGCGTTGTTGCGGTTCTGGCGGGCGAACAGGCGCGGGAAGGCTTTGTGAGTGGCGGCGAGGTAAGGCACTTCGGCAGCCATGATCGTCCAGCTGAGATAGGCGCCACACACCGACACGATAAGCCCGGCGGCAATCACAATTTCACCCCACGAGCCCATCAGTCTGACCATCAGTCCCGCCATCGACGGGTTGCGCATTTCGGCCAGTTCGCTACGCGGCACCACGCCCAGCGACAGCAGGGTGACCAGCAGATACACCGCGAGGGCCGAAAGCACCGCCAGCAGCGTCGCGCGGCCAACGTCCCGCTTGTGTCGCGCGCGGGCGGAGACCACCACCGCGCCCTCGACGCCGATAAACACCCACAGAGTGATCAGCATCGTGTTTTTAACCTGCTCCCACACCGGTACGCCCAGCGCCAGGCCGCTGAAATCGAGGCGGAACGTATCCAGCTGAAAGGCCAGGGCGGCGAGGGCGACAAACGCCCCCAGCGGCAACAGCTTGGCGAGGGTGGCGACCAGGTTAATCCCCGCCGCCGTCTGCACGCCACGCAGGACCAGGAAGTGGACCACCCACAGCAGAACTGAAGCGCCAACGATAGACTGCCAGGTGTTGCCATCGCCAAACAGGCGCAGCTCAGGGGTATCGGTGAAGAAACTGAGCGCCGAAAAGACGATCACCAGATAGGAGACATTGGCGATCACCGCGCACAGCCAGTAGCCCCAGGCGGAACAGAAGCCGATCAGCTCGCCGAACCCTTCGCGGGCGTAGGTGAAGATCCCGCCGTCGAGGTCGGGACGAATACGGGTCAACAGCAGCATCGCGAAGGCGAGGAAAAGGATCCCGACGCCGGTAATCGCCCAGCCGATGAGCAGAGCGGAAGGGCTGGCCACGGCCGCCATATTTTGCGGCAAACTGAATACGCCAGCGCCGAGCATTGAGCTGAGGACCAGGGCGGTCAGGGCGCTCAGGCCCAGTTTCTTTTCCATTGCATTCCCGAGGTGAAAATGGCTGTTCCAGAATATTTATTTTGCGAAATCGCATAAAAATGGAGGATTGCGCTAAGGCGCGGGATTTTACGGAGTGTCCGGGGGCCATGCAATGGCGGGGGATGAAAAAAAATGAAAAGGCGGCAATGCGCCGCCTTTTTAGCCAGTCAGCAGCGATTATTTGTACAAATCGGCGCTGATGGTGATGTTGCCGCCGCGTTCCTGCCACTGGCGGGTAATGTGATAGTACTTCGCCCCTTTCTTCGCCGCGCGCTTTGCCGTCTGATAGGAGATCTCGGTCATGTTGCCGTAGTTGCCGGTGAACTTGATGTTATCGAACGGCACCATTTGCGCCGCAGTCACTTTGTTCACTTCTTCAACTTTGGTGCCGTCCGGCAGCGTGACAGTGTAACGTCCGCCTTTTGACGACTGGGTCTCGAAGAAACGACCTACGCCGGTGCCGGAGCCAACCGCCGCGGTGGTGGCGACGCCCGGGATTTCGACGTTTTTCGCCGCTTCGCCGCCTTTGGCCAGCGCCGCGCGGCCGGCTTCAGAATCAGCCGGGATAGCGTCCGGGCTCTGCAGAACGCGTTTCTCCGCATCTTTTTTGTAGATATAGGCGGTAATACGCTGGTTGCCGCCCTGGTTGGCGTCGACCTGGCGGACGATGAAGAACGCATAGGCGCCTTTCGCTTTCGCCGCTTTGGTGATGGCGTCGTTCACTTCCGGCTGGCTGCGATAGAAGCCCTGGACGGTGACGGTGTCGTAAGGCATCAGCTCAACGGCCTGATCTTTCGGCAGCTCCATCACGCCATTGATGATGCGATTTTTCGGCGCATCCGCTTTCGGCGCGTCGTCTTTATAGAGGTCAGCCGTGACGCGCCAGTTGCCGCCATTGCCGTAATCCGACGTGTCGACAACATAGAATGAGGCCGCGCCGTCTTTGTCAGCTTTGCGCGATACCGCTTGCACCGCGTCGCCAATGGCATTAAAGCGGCCGGTGACGACAACGCGATCGTAGGGCTTCAGCGCAGCCGCCTGCTCCGGGGTCAACTCGGTCGCTGCGTGGGCAGACAACGTGGCGGTTGTCAGGAGAGCAGACGCCAGGAGGGTGTTTTTAAGCTTCATAAAAATAATCCTTTGCCTTGCGCAAACCATATACTGGTGTTGTTGTTGACTGAAAACGTTTGATTATTGCATTTAATCGCCGTGACTGTCTGCGTCATTTTTTGCGTGCCGCCCGAATCGTATACTACGGAAAGATAACATTTTTCGATATGTTGAAAAAACAGCCGCTTGACCAGCAAAAACGATAATCGATACCACTTTTATTAGTTAATGTAATGTTAATACAATGATCTCAATGGCGATAAATGGCGTTTTATACCACTGGATAAGCGGATTATCAGGCCTGAGAGGCAAATTCAGGTAAATATTGCTGCCCGGAACCATCTGTGCTGACAATAAGCAATAAAATCAAAATTTCTGTTTTATCGCTGTAGATCACAATCGCTATTTTCAGTAGGTTATAAAAAGTTTGTTACTGTTTCATTTTGCAGACAGCGAAAGATGGCGAGGATGATTTTGCCGTCCTGTCGCTGTTGGTCAGAAAAGTAAACCATCATCAAAAACCGATGGAAGGGAAAACTATGCGTATTGGTGTACCACAAGAAAGGCTAGCCCAGGAGACCCGGGCCGCCGCCACGCCGAAGACCGTTGAGCAGTTGCTCAAACTCGGCTTTAGCGTCGCGGTAGAAAGCGGCGCCGGGAAGCTGGCCAGCTTTGACGATGAGGCCTTTGTCCAGGCAGGGGCTGAAATCGTGACCGGCGACGAGGTGTGGCAGTCTGATGTCATCCTCAAGGTCAATGCCCCGAATGACGATGAAATTGCCCTGTTAAACCCAGGAACCACGCTGATTAGCTTTATCTGGCCGGCGCAAAACCCGCAGCTGATGGAAAAACTGGCGGCCCGTAATATCAACGTGATGGCGATGGATTCGGTGCCGCGTATCTCACGCGCCCAGTCGCTGGATGCGCTCAGCTCAATGGCCAATATCGCCGGGTACCGCGCTATCGTTGAAGCGGCCCATGAATTCGGTCGTTTCTTTACCGGGCAGATCACGGCGGCAGGCAAAGTTCCGCCCGCCAAGGTGATGGTTATCGGCGCCGGGGTGGCCGGACTGGCGGCGATTGGCGCCGCCAACAGCCTGGGCGCGATTGTCCGCGCCTTCGATACCCGCCCGGAAGTGAAGGAGCAGGTGCAGAGTATGGGCGCCGAGTTCCTCGAGCTGGATTTTAAAGAGGAAGCGGGCAGCGGCGACGGCTATGCCAAGGTGATGTCCGAAGCCTTTATCAAAGCCGAAATGGCGCTGTTCGCCGCCCAGGCGAAAGAGGTCGATATTATCGTCACCACGGCGTTAATACCGGGCAAACCGGCGCCGAAGCTGATCACCCGGGAAATGGTTGACTCAATGAAGTCGGGCAGCGTGGTGGTCGATCTCGCCTCGCAAAACGGCGGCAACTGCGAGTACACCGTGCCGGGCGAAGTGGTGACCACCGCCAACGGCGTGAAAATTATCGGTTATACCGACCTCCCAGGCCGTCTGCCGACCCAGTCCTCCCAGCTCTACGGCACTAACCTGGTGAACCTGCTGAAGCTGCTGTGCAAAGAGAAAGACGGCAATATCGTTATCGATTTCGATGACGTGGTGGTGCGCGGCGTGACCGTGGTGCGCGAAGGCGAAATCACCTGGCCGGCGCCGCCGATTCAGGTCTCCGCTCAGCCGCAGGCCGCGGCGAAAAAAGTGGAAGCGCCGAAAGAAGAGGTCAAACCGGCGTCGCCGTGGCGCAAATATGCGCTGATCGCGCTGGCGATTATTCTCTTCGGCTGGCTGGCCAACGTGGCGCCTAAAGAGTTCCTCGGCCATTTCACCGTCTTCGCGCTGGCCTGCGTGGTGGGTTACTACGTGGTATGGAATGTCTCCCATGCCCTGCATACGCCGCTGATGTCGGTGACGAACGCCATTTCGGGCATTATCGTGGTTGGCGCATTGTTGCAGATAGGCCACGGCGGCTGGGTCAGCTTCCTGAGCTTTATCGCGGTACTGATCGCCAGCATTAATATTTTCGGTGGTTTTACCGTGACTCAGCGCATGCTGAAAATGTTTCGCAAAGGATAAGGGGTAGCACATGTCTGGTGGATTAGTTACAGCTGCATACATTGTTGCTGCAATCCTGTTTATTTTCAGCCTGGCGGGTCTGTCGAAACACGAAACCTCGCAGCAGGGCAACTATTTCGGCATCGCCGGGATGGCCATCGCTCTGATCGCCACCATTCTGGGGCCGGACGCCGGCAACGTCGGCTGGATTATCCTCGCGATGGTGATCGGCGGGGCCATCGGTATTCGTCTGGCGAAGAAGGTCGAAATGACCGAGATGCCGGAGCTGGTGGCCATCCTGCACAGCTTCGTGGGCCTGGCGGCGGTGCTGGTAGGGTTTAACAGCTACCTGCAGCATGAAACCGGTATGGAGCAGATTCTGGTCAATATCCATTTGACCGAAGTGTTCCTCGGCATCTTCATCGGCGCGGTGACCTTCACCGGTTCGGTGGTGGCGTTTGGTAAACTGCGCGGCAAGATCTCCTCCAAACCGCTGATGCTGCCTAATCGCCATAAGCTGAACCTGGCGGCGCTGGTGGTCTCCTTCGTACTGATGGTGATTTTCGTGCGCTCCGATAGCACCGGCACCCAGGTCCTGTGCCTGCTGGTGATGACCGCGATCGCGCTGGCCTTCGGCTGGCACCTGGTGGCCTCTATCGGCGGCGCGGACATGCCGGTGGTGGTCTCTATGCTCAACTCCTACTCGGGCTGGGCGGCGGCGGCGGCGGGCTTTATGCTGAGCAATGACCTGCTGATCGTCACCGGCGCGCTGGTGGGCTCTTCCGGTGCCATCCTCTCTTACATTATGTGTAAGGCGATGAACCGCTCCTTTATCAGCGTGATCGCTGGCGGCTTCGGCACCGATGGTTCCTCCAGCGGCGGCGATGAAGAAGTGGGCGAGCACCGCGAAATTAGCGCCGAAGAGACGGCGGAGATGCTGAAAAATTCGCACTCGGTCATCATCACCCCGGGCTATGGTATGGCGGTGGCCCAGGCGCAGTATCCTGTAGCCGAGATCACCGAGAAGCTGCGGGCGCGCGGCATTAAGGTGCGCTTTGGCATTCACCCGGTCGCCGGCCGTCTGCCGGGGCATATGAACGTCCTGCTGGCGGAGGCCAAGGTGCCTTACGACATCGTGCTGGAGATGGATGAGATCAACGATGATTTCAGCGACACCGACACCGTGCTGGTCATTGGCGCTAACGATACCGTCAACCCGGCGGCGCAGGACGATCCGAAGAGCCCGATTGCTGGTATGCCGGTGCTTGAGGTGTGGAAAGCGCAGAACGTGGTGGTCTTTAAGCGTTCGATGAACACCGGTTACGCCGGCGTACAGAACCCGCTGTTCTTTAAAGAGAACACCCATATGCTGTTTGGCGATGCCAAAGCCAGCGTCGATGCGATCCTGAAAGCGCTGTAATGTAACATTATTGTTTTACAACGTTTGTTTATAAGCCGTCTCCTGTGAGACGGCTTTTTTATATGCAGAAGGATGCCAGGAATTGTTCATAAAATAAGCGGCGAGAGGTGATATAATGTTCCGGTTCTTACATCAGACAGAGGATATTATGGATACCGAGTTAACCCCAACGCAGATGGCCATCGAATTCTTACGCCGCGACACCACCGTCATGACCCCAGCGCAGTATCTGAAAAAACTTAAACTGCTGGAGCTGGAGTTTGCTGACCTGATGGCGCTCTCCTCGCTGGAGCTGAAAGAAGAGATCGATCTGGCCTGGCGTCTGGGTATCCACTGAGTCGTTCATGCTCGCCATGCAATGACGGGGCCGCAAGCGGCCCTTTTTTGTGCCTGAGGGAAAGCGGGCAAAAAAATCCCCCGCGAGGCGGGGGAAGGTGAACGTTCCGGGAGGGAAGGTTAATCGTCGTCGTCGTCGTCCAGTTCCACCGGCGTCTGATAGGCCTCTGGTTTAAGCACCAGCAGATCGCAGCGCAGGTGGTCGACGACCTGCTCCGCGGTATTACCAAGGAACGCCGCGGAGAGGCCGGTGCGTCCGACCGTACCCAGCACCACGATCCCCGCCTGCAGATGCTCGGCGAGATCCGGGATCACCTCCTCAGGCAACCCTTTTTCCACATGGGTGAATTTCTCGTCAATGCCAAACTTCTGCCGCAGCGCTTTCATCGCCAGCAGATGCTGACCGCGAATGGCGTCGTTGTAGACGCTGGGATCGAAATCCGGCAGCTCAATCGCGATATTGATCGGGGTGACCGGATAGGCGCCGATAAGGTGTACTTCAGTATGGTTGACTTCTTCCGCCAGCGACAGCGTCTCGCGAACCAGCTTCTCGTTGAGGGTGTTGTGATAATTCTCTTCACTGGCCAGATTGACGGCGACCAGCGCTTTACCGCCTTCCGGCCACGGCTGATCTTTCACCATCCAGACCGGGCAGGGGCACTTACGCAGCAGATGCCAGTCGGTCGGGGTGAAGATCACCGCTTCCAGCTTGTCGTGCTGGTGGGCCATCTTCAGCAGCAGGTCGTGTTTCTCACTGATCACTTCCTGAATAATGGCTTCGAAGGGGCGGTTGTGCCACACCACTTTCACGTCAATCGGCACACCGGATTCAAGATAGAATTTCGCCTGCTCGCGGATCCAGGCCGTTCGTTGGGCAATGACGCCCTGACGCATCGCCGTCCGTTCGTCCGGCGACAGCAGGGTGGTCATTTCATAAGAAAAATCATAGATCGGCAAAAAGGCTTTGATGCGTCCACCAATCCGTTGGTGCAGGTACACCGCTCGCCTTAGCGCCGGCTGGTCGTCCTGGTTAGGATCGATTACTACCAGCATGCTCTGATACTTCGCCATACAGGGTCTCCTTACAACTGCAGCTACCGTCAGTTATTAAAAAGATAACCTATATGGATGAATTGAAACAGGGGAGGAGCCTGGTCAGATCAACAAATCTGAAAAAAATGCCGATCCTGACCAGGTGTTGCGCGGAGATTAAGCGACGTTACGCGCCTGACCGGCCAGCTGGGCCAGCAGGTCGCCGTTTTCAATGGTGATGTATTTGCCTTTCACCGCCAGCATGCCGCTCTTCTGGAAACGCCCCAGCAGACGGCTGATGGTTTCGACGGTGAGGCCGAGATAGTTGCCAATGTCGCCGCGGGTCATGGTCAGTCGGAACTCGCGGGGAGAGAAACCGCGCTGCGCGAAACGGCGGGACAGGTTATAGATAAACGCGGCCAGGCGTTCTTCGGCGTTCTTTTTTGAAAGCAGCAGGATCATATCCTGGTCGCCTTTGATCTCACCGCTCATCAGGCGCATCATCTGCTGACGCAGATTCGGCATTTTTCCGGAAAGATCGTCGAGGGTTTCAAAGGGGATCTCGCACACCATCGAGGTTTCCAGCGCCTGGGCGAAGCTCGGGTGCAGGCCGGTGCCGATGGCGTCGAAGCCCACCAGATCGCCCGCCAGATGGAAGCCGGTAATCTGCTCATCGCCTTGCTCGGTGATGGTATAGCTTTTGATAGTCCCGGAGCGAATGGCGTACAACGATTTCAGCTCATCACCCGCTTTGAACAAGGTTTGACCTTTCTGGATGGGCTTTTTCCGCTCGATAATATTATCCAGCTGATCAAGCTCATGCTCGTTCAGAGTAAAGGGGATGCAGAGCTGGCTGATACTGCAATCCTGACAATGGATAGCACAACCGCCAGACTGAATGCGTCGAATAATTCGCTTCTCAGGGATCATATGTCTGCTCAGGCCTTAATTGATATTGGTCAATTTTAACATCTTTTTGATGAGCAGGTAAGTCTTCAGGCTCTGAAACACGTAATATCAGCAGGGTAAATCAACACAGGCTGATATCTGCTTGATTAAAAATAGATTATTCAGCCACATTGGATTGTAAAATTACCTGAAAATTCCGAAAACGCATTTTCAGTCAAAGCAACAGATAGCCCTCGTGGCGCAGAAGCCACTCTTTACGCTGCACGCCGCCGGCATAGCCGGTCATTGTGCCGTTACGCCCGATGACCCGATGGCAGGGCACCACAATACTCACCGGGTTGGCGCCATTGGCGGCCCCCACGGCGCGCGCCGCGCCGGGACGACCGAGCGCCTCGGCCAGCTGACCGTAGTGCATCACCTGGCCGCAGGGGATCTCGCGTAACGCCCGCCAGACCTGGCGCTGGAAAGGGGTGCCGGCGGTGGCGGTAGGCAGGGTCTCGATAACGGCCAGGTCGCCGGCAAAATAGTCGTTCAGCTTACTGCTGAGACCGCCTGGATTGCGGCAGTCGACGCGCTGATAGCCTTCCCGGCGATAGTGTACATCGAGCAGGGTTTCCATCCGATCGCGGTGCTCGTCCCACTCGACGGCGCGCAAATTAAACTGTTCGTCGCAGAGCACCCACAGCGCCCCCAGCGGGGTATCCATTTTATCCTGCAGCAAGGTCAACATCGTTTCGGTCATCCACCATCGTACACGAGGGCCACACGATACCACGCGCCGGCGGCGGTCAACTATACTCCCAAAAGATAAACCCGCATCATCGACCGGCAGCCAGCGGCCGTTACGTTGATTTATTTTTGGATCGATCCTGGCGGGTTATCGGGCATGGTTTTTGCTACTTTTAAGCTGACGACGCCGGTCCTCCGCGCAGCTTTGCGCGCCCGGGAAGGTGCCGCCGCGTCGGCGCGGCGCGGTTAATAACTCAGAGGTGGGGCTATGCAATATATACTGACTGGCGTAATCGTATTGATCTTCAGCGGCCTGGTTATCCATGGCCTCACGCTGTTGCTCGAACGCGGGTATCGCGCGCTTTTCGGCATCTTCGCCGGAGCCGCGGATCTCCCCCGCAAGGTCAAAGTGAAGGTTCCGCGTTAAGCGTAAGCCGCCGTCCCTGGCGCTTCAACGGCTTAAGGAAGCCGCGGATAGATGCCAGGGCCGATGGGCAGTCCTGCCAGATACCATCCCACCAGCAACAGCAGCCAGACGGCGAGGAAAATCAGCGGGTAAGGGAGCACCAGCGAATAGTATGTCCCGAGGCGGGCGTCCGGTCGGTAGCGCTGTAAAAAACCGAGAAACAGCGGCACAAACGGTGAAACCGGCGCCAGCGGCAGCACCGATGAATCGGCGATGCGAAACAGGATCTGCGCAAACGCCGGGTGGAAGCCCAGCAGCATAAACATCGGCACGAAGATCGGCGCCAGAATCGACCAGATGGCCGAGCCGCTGGCGATAAACATACACAGAAAAGCCGACAGCAGCGCCAGACCGACAAACGCCGGGACGCCGTTCATGCCGGCGCTCTCCAGCAGGTCCGTCAGGCCAACGGCCATAAACTTGCCCATATTGCTCCAGTTGAACATCGCCACGAACTGCGCCAGTGGGAAGACCATCACGATAAAACCGGCCATCTCTTTCATCGGCTCAATCATCAGCTGCGGCAGATCGGCCTGGCGGCGAATTTTGCCGGTGGCGATGCCGTAAGCCAGCGACACGACAAAGAAGAAAAAGATAATCAGCGGCACGATGCCTTTGATAAACGGCGAGGGCATGACCGTGTGTTGAACCGGGTCGCGAAGAATGCCGTTTTCGGGGACCACCATCAGGGCGATGACCGCCACGAACGCCAGTGTCGCCACGCCGGCGATGCGCAGGCCGAAACGCTCCTCGGCGGTCAGGGTCTGCAGCTTGTCATCACGACTGCCTTGCCATTGGCCCAGCCGCGGCTCCACCAGCTTGTCAGTGATCAAACCGCCGACGAGGGTCAGGAGGATCACTGAGGTCGCCATAAAGTACCAGTTGTCGATCACGCTGACGTGCAGAGAGGCATCGATGGATTTGGCCGCCTCGGTGCTGATCCCGGAGAGCAGCACGTCGGTGGTGACGATCAGTAAATTGGCGGTAAAGCCGCAGCCCACGCCGGCAATGGCCGCCAGCAGGCCGGCGACCGGATGCCGACCGACGGCGAGAAACATCAGCGCACCCAGCGGCGGCATGATCACCAGCGCGGCGTCCGAAGAGATATGGCTGAAAAAGGCGATAAACAGCACCATATAGCTGGCATAACGGGCGCTAACGTGGGAGGCCATCTTCACCATCAGCGCGGGCAACAGGCCCACCCGCTCGGCAAAGCCGGCGCCCAGCACCAGGGCGAGGATCGCCCCCAGCGGCGCGAAACCGCTGAAGTTTTTAATCACGTTCGGTAGAAACCAGTGCAACCCTTCCACGCTGAGCAGGTTTTTGACCACCACCCGCGACCCGTCCGCAGGGTTTTGGACCCCGACGTTGAAGGCGGAGAGTATCGCCGTGGCGGCGATCAGCGCCACGATAAGATAGATAAACAGCAAAAACGGGTGCGGGACCTTATTACCGATCTTCTCTACCCAGCCATAGCGCTTTCCGGCGGGGGAAGGCGACGGTATGGATGACATACTCATGGGCGTTCCTCTGTTGTCGTTGTTGTGTTAGGCAGGCCTGCTCCCGTACTGCCGGCGATTATTATGGTCGGTGCGTGCCGCGATGCCGGTCAGCGTCTGTCAGGAGCGGTCTGGTCTGTATGGTTAGCGTAAAACCAACGGACTCACCTCCGCCGGGATCGGGCAGCGGTAGGGATGTTCTGCCAGCGCTTGCCTGAGCTCTCGCTGGCTGGCCTCCAGCAGCGCGCGGTCGCTGAATAAGCGGATCGCCGTCGCCGCGAGGACTTTCCCCGCCAGCAGCATCCCTTTATGGGCGATGGCGGTGCGTCCCTGGCTCACCAGCTGCCAGCTGTGCAGCGGGGTACCCACCGCGAAGCAGGGGCTGAAGCACTGGGCCACCGGCGCTTTCCAGCTGACGTCGCCGACGTCGGTGGAGCCAGCGAGGAGCGTATCCGTGGCCGCCCACGGCGCCACCTCATCAATCAACAGCGTGTCGCGGTGGCGACGAGCGAAGGTTTTCCCCGCCTCGCCGCCGGTGCCGGCGATATTGTTCAGGCTGTTGTTGATATCGTTGTCGCTGAGCGTGGCGCGGATCGCTGCGGCAAAGGCGCGCTCGTCGTCGCTCCATGCCGGCGTGCCGTAATGGCATACCGCCTGGTACATCGCCGCTTCGAGCGTGCGGTTGGGCAGATAGCCCGAGCAGGCTTTTTCAAAGCGGCAGCTGACGTGGGTCTCGGTCATCAGCGCGGCCCCCTGGGCAATCTTCTCAATGCGGGCGAAAATCTGTTCCACGTCGGCCATCTCCGGCGCGCGGATCAGATACAGCACTTCCGCCTGGGCCTGGACGACGTTGGGCGAGACGCCGCCGGTATCGGTAATGGCGTAATGAACCCGCGCCTTCTCGATAATATGTTCATTCAGGAAGTTGCTGCCGGTGGTCATCAGGGTGACCGCGTCCAGGGCGCTTCGCCCCAGGTGCGGCGAATTGGCGGCGTGGGCGGCGGTGCCGGTAAAGCGCCACGCCGCCTGAATGTTGGCGAGGGTGCGGGTGCTGAACATCCCGGCCCAGGCCTCCGGATGCCAGGTGAGGGCCGCATCGACGTCATCAAACAGCCCTTCGCGCACCATAAAGGTTTTGCCCGAGCCGCCTTCTTCCCCAGGGCAACCGTAGAAGCGCAGGGTGCCTGCGCCGCCGTGCTGCTGCAGCCATTTTTTAGCGGCCACCGCCGCGGCGAAAGCCGCCGTCCCGAGCAGATTGTGCCCGCAGCCGTGACCGTTGCCCCCCGGCGTCGACGATGTCGGCTCCGCGCAGTGGGCCTGCTGGCTAAGACCCGCCAGGGCGTCAAACTCGCCCAGCAGGGCAATAACCGGTTGGCCCTCGCCGACGCTGGCGATAAAAGCATTGGGGATCCCGCCGGCATCCCGGGTAAGCTGAAAACCTTCCGCTTCCAGGGCGTCCGCCAGCCGGCGGGCGGACCAGAACTCCTCAAAGCGCGTCTCCGGGTGATCCCAGATATCATCGGCGATAGCGCAATACGTCTCGCGGCTTGCCTCAATCACCTCGTCCACAAACTGAAAGATGGGTTCCATCACACCCCCCGCTGCCAGGGAAAGTTAAGCGCGACGCGCGCCAGGGTGTCGACCGCGACCGTCATTACGCTCTCGTCGAAGTCAAACTTCTCGTTGTGGTGACCGGAGCTCAGTTCGGTGCCGAATATCATGTACGAGGCGAGGCCGCCGCGCGCCTGGACCCGGGCCATCATCAGGGTGGCGTCTTCCGATCCCGCCGGGGCGGCGATGCGATCCACCGCCTGCTGCACGCCGGGCACAAGGGCGGCCTGTTCGCGCAGGTACGCCACCCACGCCGGCGACGGGGCGCTGGCGGTGG
Source organism: Klebsiella sp. GB_Kp056 (assembly GCF_040064755.1). Lineage (NCBI taxonomy): Bacteria > Pseudomonadati > Pseudomonadota > Gammaproteobacteria > Enterobacterales > Enterobacteriaceae > Klebsiella > Klebsiella sp. GB_Kp056. The sequence goes on from NZ_JBEAJA010000037.1 coordinate 34,649, forward strand.
CCGCGCCCATCATGCGTAACTCGTACCCGGCTTGATGCATCGCCGCGGCCCCGGCGATGACGTGCTGCGCCCGGTCAAAAACATACTGATTGATGGCTTCGCTTTCGCCGCGGGTTTCCACTTTTAACAGGGCCGAAGAGGGCACCACGTTGCGTCCGGTGCCAGCCTGCATCACCCCAACGTTGACCCGCGACGCGCCGGCGCTGTGCGGTGGGATGGCGTGCAGAGCAAGGGCGGCCTGGGCGGCGGCGAGCAGCGCGTTGCGCCCATCTTCAGGCTTACCGCCGGCATGGGCGGCCACGCCGCTAAAATGCACATCGAATTTGGTGGTGGCCATAAAGTTGTCCCCCCCGCACACCACGGTGCCGACCGGAACGCCGGTGCCGATATGGATGGCGGTGAAATAGTCCACCTCGTCCACCACGCCGGCGGCCACCATCGCGCGGGCGCCGCGGGTACCCTCTTCAGCAGGCTGGAAAATCAGTTTAATGACCCCGTTGAGCTGGGCGGCATACTGCTTGAGCACATGCGCCAGACCCAGCCCGATGGCGGTATGTCCATCGTGGCCGCAGGCGTGCATCATGCCGGCGTTGCAGGAGGCGAAATGGTCGCGATGGGGGCGGTGGCTGTCATCGTGCTGCTCATTGAGGTCGAGGGCGTCCATGTCGACGCGAAAGGCCAGGGTTGGGCCGGGACGTCCGGTGTCGAGCGTCGCCACCACGCCGGCGAACCCGCCTTCAAACGCCGGCAACCAGCGTTCCGGCGCCCCTTGCTCGCGGGCGCGCTCGAAAGCCTGGGTCAGGGTCTCCTCATCCGGCAGCCCCATCCGGCTGTCGGCATCGATGACGTCACGCCCCAGCGCCAGCTGGTAGCCGAGTCCGTCGAGGATCTCCGCCACCTTGCTGGCGGTGCGAAACTCCAGCCAGCCGGATTCAGCGTGCAGGTGAAAATCGCGGCGCCATTGGGTCATGGCTGGCGCCAGCTGGCGCAGGTATTCATCAAGTTGCGGCATAGCTTATCCTGTCATAAGTAAAAAATGTGACGGCGTTCACGATGTGATAGCTTTTGTTTATCACTGACGCGCTACAGGCCTTAACGCTCTTAACCTGCCACAGCCTGATGGATTACAGTAGATGTCATTTTCTTCCGTCTGATAAACAACGGTTATCACCAAAAGCATGGCATTTCAGATTAAATTTCATCAAATTCGCGCCTTCGTCGAGGTGGCCCGGGAAGGGAGTATTCGCGGCGCCAGCCGCTCGCTGGCGGTCTCGCAGCCGGCCCTGACCAAAGCGATTAAAGAGCTGGAGGAGGGGCTTTCCGCTCAGCTGTTCGTCCGCCGCCGCCAGGGGGTGGCGCTGACTGACGATGGCGAAAGTTTTTATCAACATGCGAGCCTGATCCTCGAGGAGCTGCGGGCGGCGCAGGATGAACTGCTGCAGCGCCAGGGAGAGCAGGCCGGGCAGATCAATATTGGCCTTGGCGCCAGCGTCGCCCGGTCGCTGATGCCTTCGGTGATCTGCCGCTTTCATCAGCAGCATCCGCAGGTGAAGGTGCGGATCATGGAGGGCCAGCTGCTGGCGATGATCAATGAGCTGCGCCAGGGGGAGCTGGATTTCACCATCAACACCTACTATCCCGGGCCGTACGACCATGAGTTCAGCTTTGAAAAACTGTTTGAGAAACCGTTCGCGGTCTTCGCCCGCGCGGGGCATCCGGCGGCGCAGGCCACCTCGCTGGTGGAGCTGATGGATCACCACTGGACCATGCCGACGCCGCGCGGCAGCTACTTTAAACAGCTGCAGGACCGGTTTAATCAGGCCGGGCTGGCGCCAAAGGTGGATATTGTGTGCGAGACCTTCTCGTCGTGCATCAGCCTGGTGGTGAAAAGCGATTTTCTCAGTATCCTGCCGGTGGAGCTCGGCAACGATCCGATGATGGCGGACAAGCTGATGATGATCCCCGTCCGCGAAGCGTTGCCGACGGCGGCCTATTTTCTGATCCAGCGGCGCGACACCCGGCAGACGCCGCTAACGGCGTCATTAATCACCCTGTTTCGCCGCCAGAGTCGACAATTGTTTCCTTAACCGCCCGTCGCGCTCACTTTGCCAGCAGACGGGGCTAAACGCGTTGAGGGGGGAGCGCGAGGCGGCTATAGTAGCTGGCGACAGCCGCTGGAGGAGAGCCCATGAACCTTGATGACAAATCCCTGTTTCTTGACGCCATGGAAGATGTCCAGCCCCTGAAACGTAACAATGACGTGCACTGGCATCCCGGGCGCAACAGTCGCGCCCCGCAGCGCGTCGACACCCTGCAACTGGATAATTTTCTCACTACCGGCTATCTCGATATCGTACCGCTCGCCACGCCGCTGGAGTTTAAGCGCGAAGGGCTGCAGAGCGGTGTGCTGGATAAGCTACGGCGGGGGAAATACAGCCAGCAGGCGAGCCTCTCCCTGCTGCGCCAGCCGGTGGAACAGTGCCGGCAGATGCTCTTCGCCTTTATGGTGCAGGCGCAGAAAGAGGGGTTACGCAATGTGCTGATCGTTCACGGCAAAGGCCGCGACGACCAGTCCCATGCCAATATCATCCGCAGCTATCTGGCGCGCTGGCTGGAAGAGCTGCCGGAGGTGCAGGCCTTCTGCGCCGCGCTACCACATCATGGCGGTAGCGGCGCCTGCTATGTCGCGCTGCGTAAATCGGCCGAAGCGAAGCAGGAGACCTGGGAGCGGCACGCCAAGCGCAGCCGTTAGCGCAGCAGCAGCGTCAGCTCGCGAGCGGCTTTTTGCAGCTCCGGCAGCACGCGGTCGATCATCTCGCGGGCCGACATCTGGCCCGCATGCACCCCGACGTTCAGCGCCGCCTGCGTCTGCCCCTGGGCGTTAAACAGCGGTACCGCGAGGGAGCGCAGGCCCATCTCCAGCTCCTGATCGTTGAGGGCATACCCCTGCTGATGCACCCGTTTCAGCTCGGCGCGCAGCTTCGCCACCGAATCCACCGTCTGCGGGGTATAGCGGATCATGGTTACCCGGGCCAGCATGTCGTTGAGCTTCTCCTCCGGCTGATGGCTGAGCAGCACCCGACCCATCGAGGTCGCCCACGCCGGAAGGCGGCTGCCGATATCGAGGTCGATGGTCATGATCCGCGAACTGGAAGCGCGGGCGATATACAGGATATCGTCCCCGTCGAGGGTGGCGATGGAACAGGATTCATTGAGCATTTCGCTCAGATGCCGCAGCACCGGCTGCGCCGAACGCGCCAGCGGCGTCGAGGCCAGCCAGGCGTGCCCCAGGGCCAGGATCCGCGGCCGCAGCTGAAAATGCTTACCGTCTTCGGCATAAACGAACCCCAGCTTGCTCAGGGTATACAGGCAGCGGCGCACCGCTGCGCGCGGAATGCCGGTCTTCTGACTGATCTGTGAGATAGACAGCAGGGGCCGCTGCGGCGTGAATGCCTGAATCACCTCCAGGCCGCGCGCCAGCGAGGCCATGAAGTTAGGATCGCCCTTAAACGGATCGCCGTCGCCGGTCAGTAAATCGTCTGGATGCTTGTCCATTTCTGTTCCCCATATTTGCCATCGATCACATTCTTTCGCTAAAGATAACCGATGTTCGATTATCGCACCATATTTCGATTATCGCCCTTGACCGACATCGTTAAGCGGGTCACATTTTGTGCGAACAACGATTAAAAGTGCGATTACCGCACATCACTGGAGCGACCTGATGATTGATAAAAGCGTATCGACGCTGAGCGAGGCCATCGCCGGGATCCACGACGGGGCGACTATTATGATCGGCGGCTTTGGTCCCGCCGGCCAGCCGACCTTTCTGATTGACGCCCTGATTGACCAGGGCGCCCGCGACCTGACCATCATTAACAACAACGCCGGCAACGGCGAAGTGGGGCTCGCGGCGCTGCTTAAGGCTGGCCGGGTGCGCAAAATGATCTGCTCCTTCCCGCGCCAGGTCGATTCCCAGATTTTCGATGACCTCTATCGCCGCGGCAAAGTGGAGCTGGAGCTGGTGCCGCAGGGCAACCTCGCGGCGCGGATCCAGGCCGCCGGCGCCGGGCTGGGGGCGGTGTTTACCCCCACCGGCTACGGCACGCCGCTGGCGGAAGGCAAGGAGACACGGGAAATCGACGGCCGCCACTATGTGCTGGAGTATCCGATCAAAGCCGATTTCGCGCTGATTAAAGCCCACCAGGGCGACCGCTGGGGCAACCTGGTGTATCGCAAAGCAGCGCGCAACTTTGGCCCGATTATGGCGACGGCGGCGAAAACCACCATCGTTGAAGTCTCGCAGCTGGTGTCACTGGGCGACCTCGACCCGGAACACATCATCACCCCCGGCATTTTCGTCCAGCGCGTGTTCTCGCTGGAAAACCTGACTGCCGCACAACGCGCCTGAGGAGCCCGAGATGCAAAAACTGACCCGTGACGAAATGGCCCAGCGCGTGGCCCGCGATATCCCCGAAGGCGCTTACGTTAACCTCGGCATTGGCCTGCCGACCCGGATTGCCAACTACCTGCCTGCCGACAAAGAGGTGTTCCTGCACAGCGAGAACGGCCTGCTGGGCATGGGGCCGAAGCCGCAGCCCGGAGAAGAAGATCCCGAGCTGATCAATGCCGGTAAAGAGTACGTTACCCTCCTGCAGGGCGGCTGCTATTTCCACCATGGCGACTCCTTCGCCATGATGCGCGGCGGCCATCTCGATATCTGCGTGCTGGGGGCCTATCAGGTCTCCGCCAGCGGCGATCTCGCCAACTGGAGCACCGGCGCGCCGGACGCCATCCCGGCGGTCGGCGGGGCGATGGATCTGGCCATCGGCGCTCGCCAGGTGTTTGTGATGATGGACCATCTGACCCGCGACGGTGAGTGCAAGCTGGTGGAACAGTGCAGCTACCCGCTGACCGGCGTCGGCTGCGTGAGCCGGATCTATACCGACCTGGCGGTGATCGACATTACCGACCGCGGCCCGGTGGTGCGGGAAATCTTTAACGGTCTCTCTTTTGAAGAGCTGCAGCGCATCACTCCGGTGACGCTGACCTTTGAACAACTGGCGGAAAGCGCGTAAGGAACCTATGATGAATCAGGCATTTATCTGTGATGCGGTGCGTACACCCTTTGGCCGTTTTGGTGGTACCCTGGCGACGATGCGCGCTGACGACCTGGCGGCGCTACCGCTGAAAGCGCTGCTGGAGCGTAACCCGGGACTGGATCCTTCGCGCATTGACGATGTGATCTTTGGCTGCGCCAACCAGGCCGGGGAAGACAACCGCAACGTGGCGCGGATGGCGCTGCTGCTGGCCGGGCTGCCGGAGAGCGTGCCCGGCAGCACCATCAACCGCCTGTGCGGCTCCAGCCTCGATGCGATCGGCGTCGCGGCGCGGGCGATTAAAAGCGGGGAGACGCAGCTGATGATCGCCGGCGGCGTGGAGAGCATGTCCCGGGCGCCGTTTGTGATGGGTAAAGCGGAGAGCGCCTTTAGCCGCAGCATGCAGATGGAGGATACCACCATCGGCTGGCGCTTTATTAACCCGCAGATGAAAGCCCTGTACGGCGTGCATTCCATGCCGGAGACGGCGGAAAATGTCGCCGATGAGTTTGCCATTTCCCGCGCCGATCAGGATGCGTTCGCCTTACGCAGTCAACTGCGCACCGCCGCGGCCCAGGAGGCTGGGCGTTTTGCCGATGAGCTGATCGCCGTCCAGGTGCCGCAGCGTAAAGGCGAGCCGCTGCGGTTTAGCCGCGATGAACACCCGCGCAGCACCTCGCTGGAGGCGCTGGCGAAACTGCGCGGCGTGGTGCGCGCCGACGGCAGTGTCACCGCCGGCAACGCCTCAGGCGTTAACGATGGCGCCTGCGCGCTGCTGCTGGCCAGCGAAACCGCGCTGGCGGCCAACGATCTTCAGCCGCTGGCCCGGGTGGTCGGCGTGGCGACGGCGGGGGTGGCGCCGCGCATTATGGGCTTTGGCCCGGCGCCGGCGGTGCGGAAGGTGCTGGCGCAGACCGGTCTGACGTTAGCCCAGATGGACGTGATCGAGCTGAATGAAGCCTTCGCCGCCCAGGCGCTGGCGGTGACCCGTGATTTGGGCTTACCGGACGATGCCGCCCATGTGAACCCCAACGGCGGGGCGATCGCCCTGGGGCATCCGCTCGGCGCCTCCGGCGGCCGCCTGGCGATGACCGCAGCTTACCAGCTGAAACGGACCGGCGGCCGCTACGCGCTGTGCACCATGTGCATCGGCGTCGGGCAGGGGATCGCCCTGATTATTGAACGTGTTTAAGGAGCCAGAATGAGTTTGTTGACCCCGATGCTGCGCAGCAGTCCGCTCACCGACTGGTTCAGCGACGCGCAGCGGGTGCAGGGCATGCTGGATTTTGAAGCGGCGCTGGCCCAGGCGCAGGCCGCCTGCGGGATGGTGCCGGCGGCGGCGGTCGGGCCGATTGTCGCGGCCTGCCGCCACGAGGCGATCGATTTTACCGCCCTGGGCGAGGCGGCTGTGGGGGCGGGTAATCTGGCGATCCCGCTGGTGAAACAGCTGACGGCCCAGGTAAAAGCGCGGGATCCAAACGCCGCGCGCTACGTTCACTGGGGCGCCACCAGTCAGGATGCTATCGACACCGGGCTGGTGCTCCAGCTGCGCGGGGCGCTGGATGCCGCCGAGCAACTGCTTGAGCGACTGTTGGCGGCCCTCGCCGGGCAGGCCGACCGTCATTGCCACAGCGTGATGCCGGGCCGGACCTGGATGCAGCATGCGCTGCCGGTGACCTTTGGTCTGAAGCTGGCGGGCACTCTCGACGCGCTGCTGCGCTGGCAGCAGCGGCTGCGGGAGATGCGTCCGCGTCTGCTGGTGCTGCAGTTCGGCGGCGCCGCGGGGACCCTGGACGCGCTGAAAGCGCAAGGACCGGCGGTTGGCCAGGCGCTGGCGCAGAACCTCGGTCTGTCGCTGCCGGATACCCCGTGGCACAGCCAGCGCGATCGGCTGCTGGAGGCAGGCGCCTGGTTCGCTGGCGTCTGCGGCACCCTGGGGAAATTCGCTAATGACTTCTCCCTGCTGATGCAGACCGAAGTGGCGGAGGTGGGCGAGCCGGTAGCGGAAGGGCGCGGCGGCTCGTCGACGATGCCGCATAAGCGCAATCCGGTGGCCTGCGCGGCGATCCTGACCGCCGCCCAGCGCACCCCGGGTCTGATGGCCACCCTCTATGCCTGCCAGATTCAGCAGCACGAGCGGGCGCTGGGCGGCTGGCAGGCGGAGTGGGAGACCCTGCCGGAGCTGATTACCCTGGTGGGCGGGGCGCTGGCGCAAAGCGAGGCGCTGGTGCGCGACATGCAGGTCTTCCCGCAAAAGATGCGCGCCGACCTCGATATCACCCACGGGCTGATCATGGCTGAGGCGGTGACCCTGGCGCTGGCGGAATGCATCGGCAAAGCTGAGGCGCACCATCATATTGAGGCGCTGTGCCGTCAGGCGCTGGACCGCCACTGCCCGCTGGTCGATCTGCTCGCGGCGGACCCGCGGGTTAGTCAGTATCTCTCCCGCGAACGCTTAACCACGCTGCTGGACCCGGCAACGGCGACCGGCAGCGCCGAACGCTTTGTGCGCCAGGTGCTGGCGCGTTATCAGGAGCAACATGATGAATCTTGATTATCAACTCGACGGACCGGAAGGTGCGCCGGTTATCGTTCTCTCCAACTCGCTGGGTACCACCCGGGCGATGTGGCAGCCGCAGACAGAGGCGTTAACCGCCCATTTCCGGGTGCTGCGCTACGACACCCACGGCCACGGTAAAACGACGAAAAATGGCAAAGTGACCCTCGCCCAGCTGGGAGAAGATGTGATTGCGCTGCTCGATCATCTGAATATCGACCGCGCCTGGTTCTGCGGGATCTCGATGGGCGGTCTGACCGGTCTGTGGCTGGGCCGCTTTGCGCCAGAGCGTTTTTATGGTTTGGCCGTCGCGAACACCGCGGCGCGCATCGGCGATCAGGCCAGCTGGCTGTCGCGGGCGCGGGCGGTACGCCAGGAGGGAATGGCGGTGGTGGCCGCCGGGGCGGCGGATCGCTGGTTCACCCACGCGTTTCGCCAGAAGGCGCCGGAGGTGGTGGAGGCCCTTTGTCACCAGCTGACCCATACCGACGCCGAAGGCTATGCCGCCTGCTGTGAGGCGCTGGCCGCCGCCGACCTGCGGGGCGAAGTAGGGCAGATCCCGCTGCCGACGTTAATCATTGCCGGGGAAAGTGACCCTGTCACCAAGGTCGGTGACGCTAATTTCCTGCAGCAGCAGATCCCCGCCTCCCAGGTGGTAGTTCTGCCGGCATCGCATCTGTCAAACATTGAGGCGGCGAAAAGCTTTACTTCAGCGCTGCTGAGCTTTTTCCAGGGAGAACGCCATGGAGGATAAACAGCGCTATCAGGACGGGTTGGCGGTGCGGCGCAAAGTACTGGGCGACGCCCACGTCGACCGTACGCTGCAGCATCTGACGCCGTTGAACGAAGAGTTTCAGGACTTTATCACCCGCTACGCCTGGGGTGAGACCTGGACCCGTCCGGGGCTCGACCACCACACCCGCAGTATGATCACCATTGCCATGCTGATTGCCCTCAATCGCGAGGCGGAGCTGAAGATGCATCTGCGCGCGTCGTTTAACAACGGGGTGACCCGCGATGAGCTGAAAGAGTTGATCATGCACTCTGCGCTGTACTGCGGACTGCCGGCGGCCAATGCCACGATGCATCTGGCGCAGCAGGTGTTTGACGACATTGACGCCGCGCAGGGTTGAGTCGTCGTGCCCGGCAGTCGTTGTCGGCCGGGTAAGGAACAGACGCCACCTGGGGAAATAACGGCACAACCGGAAGTGTTCCTGTTCGCACTATGTTGGCAGGGTTACAACGTCTATGTTAACTCCGGGCAGATTGCGCTCCCGGTTGATCTTCTGCGTTATGTCACTCATGGCGCAGGGAGCGCACAGGGGGCGGCCAGTCGCCGCCGCCCCTTGTGCCCCCGTCTTCCGGGAACGTCTCAGCGATGCTGAGGCCGCCAGCACCGGCAGTTTCAGTCGCGCAAGTGGGTTAATTAACGGCTGGCTGCACGGCCCCTGTAGGCCGGGTAAGGCGTACGCCGCCACCCGGCGGAAATGCCGCTACGTTATCCTTATTTGTCACCCTCCTGCGGCGCGACGGCTGGGGCATCGTCCCGGTCGACCCGAGGGTCAGCATCAACCCGGGAAAGGGAATTATTGTTATTTTTCAGCATCCAAGGGACGACTTGTCGTTGAGCATAGCCGGGCAGGAAGTGAATTCAAGCTGGCGCGGCGCGGGCATAAAAAAAGCCGTCACCTGAACGGCGACGGCCTGCTGTTAGCGCCAGAGGGGGGCGTTAGCCGTGCTGTTTACAGCCGGCGCACTGCTTGTTCTGGATCTGCTGGAAGAAATCGTTACCTTTATCATCGACGAGAATAAACGCCGGGAAATCTTCCACTTCGATTTTCCAGATCGCCTCCATCCCCAGTTCCGGATACGCCACGCACTCAAGGCTCTTGATGCTCTGTTGCGCCAGCACCGCCGCCGGGCCGCCGATGCTACCGAGGTAGAAGCCGCCGTGTTTGTGGCAGGCGTCGGTGACCTGCTGGCTGCGGTTGCCTTTCGCCAGCATCACCATGCTCGCGCCATGGGACTGCAGCAGATCGACGTAAGAGTCCATGCGGCCAGCGGTGGTCGGGCCGAGGGAGCCGGAGGCGTAACCGGCAGGCGTTTTGGCCGGGCCGGCGTAGTAGATCGGATGATCTTTCACGTACTGCGGCAGTTCCTCGCCATTATCGATAAGCTCTTTCAGCTTGGCGTGGGCGATATCGCGAGCGACGATAATAGTGCCGTTGAGACTCAGGCGGGTGGAAACCGGATGGGCGGACAGTTGCGCCAGGATCTCGCTCATCGGCTGATTCAGGTTGATGCTGACCACCTTGCCTTCGCCCTGCTGACGCAGATGTTCAGGGATATATTTTCCTGGATTGCTCTCCAGTTTCTCAATCCAGATACCGTCGCGGTTGATTTTGGCTTTGATGTTGCGGTCGGCGGAGCAGGAGACGCCCATGCCGATCGGACAGGAGGCGCCGTGGCGCGGCAGGCGGATCACCCGGATATCGTGGGCGAAGTATTTGCCGCCGAACTGCGCGCCGAGGCCGAGGTTTTGCGCTTCCTGCAGCAGTTCCTGCTCAAGCTGCACATCGCGGAACGCCTGACCGTGCTCGTTGCCTTCGGTTGGCAGACCGTCGTAGTAACGGGTGGAGGCCAGCTTGACGGTTTTCAGCGTCGCTTCCGCCGAGGTACCGCCGATGACAAAGGCGATATGGTACGGCGGGCAGGCCGCGGTACCGAGGGTACGCATCTTCTCGACCAGATAGTTTTTCAGCTTCGCCGGGGTGATCAGCGCTTTGGTTTCCTGATAGAGATAGGTTTTATTAGCGGAACCGCCGCCTTTCGCCATACACAGGAATTTATATTCGTCGCCGTCGACGCTGTAGAGATCGATCTGCGCCGGCAGGTTGGTGCCGGTGTTGACCTCTTTATACATATCCAGCGGGGCGTTCTGCGAGTAACGCAGGTTATCTTCGGTATAGGTGTTGTACACGCCCTGCGCCAGGGCGGCTTCGTCGCCGCCGCCGGTCCAGACGCGCTGGCCTTTTTTACCCATGATGATGGCGGTGCCGGTGTCCTGACAGGTGGGCAGGACGCCTTTGGCGGCGATTTCCGAGTTGCGCAGGAACTGCAGGGCGACATATTTATCGTTATCGCTGGCCTCCGGGTCGAGCAGAATCGACGCGACCTGCTGCTGATGGGAGACGCGCAGCATAAAGGCGGCGTCGTGGAAGGCCTGCTGCGCCAGCAGGGTCAGCGCCTGCGGTTCCACTTTCAGCACTTCCTGGCCGTCAAATTCGGCGACGGAGACGTGCGCTTTGCTGAGCAGATAGTATTCGGTATCGTCGTGCGCCAGCGGGAACGGATCCTGATAAACAAACGGTTTAGTCGACATAATCACTTACTCCATAAAGATAAAACCGCCGGGGTGGTCCCGGCGGTTATGAATCAGAACATCATGGACATCCACGGATAGCCAATCAGCAGCAGGGCGGCCAGGAAGATGGCGCCAAAGATGGTGCCGAGGCGCCAGTAATCTTTGGTCGGCAGATAGCCGCTGCCGTAGTAGATCGGGCTTGGGCCGGTACCGTACGGGGTGATGATCCCCATCACGCCCAGCGAGGTCACCATCAGCAGAACGAACACTTCCATATTCATCCCCGGGATGGTGGCGGCGATGGTCAGCATGGCCGGCAGCAGCGCGGTAGTGTGCGCGGTGGTGCTGGCAAACAGATAGTGCAGCAGGTAGAACGCCAGCAGCAGGACGATGGTCGCCATCCCCGGGGAGATACCGCTCATCAGCGCGCCGCCCTCTTTACCCAGCCAGGCGATAAAGCCGGTAGAGGAGAGGCCGTCGGCCAGCGCCACCAGGGTGGCGAACCAGACAAAGGTGTTCCACGCCGCTTTGTTGTTGGTGATATCGCTCCAGGAGAGCACGCCGGTCCACAGCATCAGCACGATAACCAGCAGGGCGGCCAGAGCCGGTTCAATCCAGTCGGCGGCGAAGATCCACATCATCAGCGCGAAGCAGACGAACACCAGCAGCAGGATCTCATTGCGCGACAGTTTGCCCAGTTTTTCCAGTTCACGAGCGGCCCACAGCGGCACTTCGTTATTGACTTTCACTTCCGGCGGGTAGAACCAGTAGGCCAGCAGCGGCATGGTCAGGATCAGCAGTACGCCAAGCGGCAGGAAGGCGATGAACCAGGTGCCCCAGGAGATGTTGATACCGACGATGCTTTTTACCAGCGCCAGCGCCAGCAGGTTCGGCGCCAGTGCCGACAGGAACATCGAGCTGGTGATACAGGCGGCAGTGATCGCTACCCACATCAGATAGGAACCGATTTTACGCGCGCTCGGATCGTTTGGTTTTGAACCGTACAGCGGCGGCAGGTTGGCGATAATCGGGTAGATGGTGCCCCCGCTGCGCGCGGTATTCGACGGCGTAAACGGCGCCAGCAGCAGATCCGCGAAGGTGATGGCGTAGCCCAGCGTCAGGCTGCGACGGCCGAGATATTTCACCAGAATCAGCGCCAGGCGGCGGCCGAACTGGGTTTTATCGTAGCCGGCGGCGAACATAAAGGCGCCGAAGATAAGCCACACGGTGGAGTTGCCGAAGCCGCTCACCGCCCACTTAAAGGAGGCGCCGGCCATTTTGAAGCCAGGTGCGGCCATCTGTTCCGGACTGAACAGCAGCCACTGACTGCACAGGGCGATGACCACCACGCCGGTGATGCCGATAACGGCGCCAGGCAGTGGTTCAAAAATCAACCCGACGATCACCCCGACGAAGATAGCGAAGTAGTGCCAGGCGTACGGCGGCAGGCCGTCCGGGACCGGGACGAAGAGTAACAGCACGGCAACGATAATCGGCAGCGCCATCATCAGGAGACGTTTTTTATTCGCAGTCGTTGGATTGACTGCACCGGCAGGCGGTATGGTTGTCTTTTTCTCTTTCATAATGAGTATCTGCAAGTTGTTGAAAATAACGTTTACGCCAGCGATGCGCTCAGTGGTTTCTTTAATTACAAAAGTTTCTTTAGTTTTTATTTTGCGTTTCTGAGTATCGTTGGGGCGATTATTTAACGCGATTTGATGGGCGTTAAATTAAATTTATTGGTTATTTATATATTGCGCTTTCAATGGCCGTTGCAATTGATCAAGATCAAGAAAAGCAGGTGATTTCACTATTTTTTTATTATCAGTATAACCCTATGTGATGAGGTGTTATTTTGGCGAAAATATCGGTAAATGTTAAAATAAAAATAAGCAATTAATGCTAATTTTTTCCATGTGTTTCGTAAGTTGCTGAATAATAACTGTAATGCGCGCGAGTTTGGTCGTTGTGAATGTTAACGTAAGTATCTGAAATGTTATCGTGCATTTGTATTATGTAAATGCTATTTATTATTTTAATAATACAATAGAGGTAGCGATGTTATTGCTGGGGTTAAATAGTTTTATAACTAACGTAATTGATTTAGTAACTAAAAAACCCGTTATATTATTGGCATGACAACAGGAATTAAAAAACCACAACCATTAATGATTCCGTCACCCCATTCTGAATTTTTAATATTTTAAAATCTGGAGCGTAACTTATGACCAGTAACGAACGAATTCTGCAGCCATTTACTTTACCAAATGGTACGGAGCTGAAAAACCGTTTGCTCATGGCGCCGATGACCACCTGCACCGGTTATTTCGATGGGACTGTCACCAGCGAGCTGGTGGAGTACTATCGCGCTCGCGCCGGCAGCATCGGCACCATTATTGTCGAGTGCTGCTTTATTGATGACTACGGCCTGGCCTTCCCGGGGGCTATCGGTATCGATAACGATGAAAAAATCGCCGGCCTGGCGAAAATCGCCGAAGCGATTAAAGCGGAAGGTTCGAAAGCGATTCTGCAGATCTATCACGGCGGCCGCATGGTCGACCCGCAGCTGATCGGCGGTCGCCAGCCGGTGGCGCCGAGCGCTATCGCCGCCCCGCGTGAGGGCGCCGCGATGCCGCGGGCGCTGAGCGGAGACGAAGTGGAAGCCATGATCGCCAAGTTTGGCGATGGGGTCCGTCGCGCTATCCTCGCCGGTTTCGACGGGGTCGAAATTCACGGGGCTAACACCTATCTCATTCAGCAGTTCTATTCGCCGAACTCCAACCAGCGCGACGATGAGTGGGGCGGTAGCCGCGACAATCGCGCTCGTTTCCCGCTGGCGGTGCTCGACATCACCCATAAAATGGCCCGCCAGTACGCTGACGATGCCTTTATCATCGGTTACCGCTTCTCGCCGGAAGAGATGGAGGTCCCGGGGATCCGCTTCGACGACACCATGTATCTGCTGGAAAAACTGGCCGCTCGCGGCGTCGATTATCTGCACTTCTCGGTGGGCGCGACTCTGCGTCCCTCTATCGTTGATACCTGCGACCCAACGCCGCTGATTGAGAAATACTGCGCCATGCGCTCTGACACTCTGGCTCAGGTGCCGGTGATGGGCGTCGGCGGGGTGGTTAACGTCGCCGATGCCGAGCTGGGCCTCGATCACGGCTATGACCTGATCGCCGTGGGCCGCGCCTGCATCGCCTATCCGGACTGGGCGGCTCGTATCGCCGCGGGTGAAGAGCTGGAGCTGTTTATCGACAGCACCCAGCGCGAGGCGCTGCATATTCCGGAACCGCTGTGGCGCTTCTCGCTGGTGGAAGCGATGATCCGCGACATGAGCATGGGCGACGCCAAATTTAAGCCGGGGATGTTTGTTGAAACCGTTCAGGATGACGCCAATGAGCTGGTGATCAACGTCAGCCTCGAAAATGACCATATCGCCGATATCGAACTGGCGGCGAGCCCGGTGCAGACCGTGGAGTTCACCACCAGCTTCGAAGAGATCCGCGAACGTATTCTGACCGCCAATACCCCGCACGTGGACGCTATTTCCGGGGCCACCAGCCAGAGCGAGGCGGTGAAAAAAGCGGTCGCCAAAGCGATGCTGAAATCGAGCAAAGCGCTGGCGGCGGAAGAGGGCGGCAATGACGCCGCGCCGAAAAGCTATGATGTGGTGGTGGTCGGCAGCGGCGGCGCCGGTCTGGCGGCCGCCATTCAGGCTCACGACGAAGGCGCCAGCGTGCTGATCGTCGAGAAAATGCCGACCATTGGCGGGAACACCATCAAGGCTTCCGCCGGGATGAACGCGGCGGAGACCCGCTTCCAGCGCGTGAAAGGCATTCAGGACAGCAAAGAGCTGTTCTATCGGGAAACCCTGAAAGGCGGGCACAATAAAAACAACCCGCAGCTGCTGCGCCGCTTCGTGGAGAATGCCCCGCAAGCCATTGAATGGCTGGCTGACCGCGGCATTATGCTCAACGATATCACCACCACCGGCGGGATGAGCATTGACCGCACCCACCGTCCGCGCGACGGGTCAGCGGTCGGCGGCTATCTGATTAGCGGCCTGGTGCGCAACATCACCAAACGCGGCATCGACGTCCTGCTGGATACCTCGGTGGAGGAGATCCTGATGAGCGGCGATGAAGTCAGCGGCGTGCGTCTGATCAACGACGAAAACGAGATCATTGAAGTCCAGAGCAAAAGCATTGTGGTGGCCACCGGCGGCTTCAGCGCCAACAGCGCGATGGTGGTGAAGTATCGTCCTGACCTCGAAGGGTTCGTCACCACCAACCACAAAGGGGCCACCGGGAGCGGTATCGCGCTGCTGGAGCGTATCGGCGCCGACACGGTGGATATGGGCGAAATTCAAATTCACCCGACCGTTGAACAGCAGACCTCCTATCTGATTTCCGAGTCGATTCGCGGCGGTGGGGCGATCCTCGTCAACCAGCAGGGTAACCGCTTCTTCAACGAAATGGAGACCCGCGATAAAGTCTCCGCGGCGATTATCGCCCTGCCGGAACACTATGCGTACATCGTCTTTGACGAACATGTACGGGCGAAAAACAAAGCCGCCGATGAGTACATCGCCAAAGGCTTCGTCACCAGCGCCAGCTCGCCGCGTGAACTGGCGGAGAAACTGGGGATGGATTACCATGCCTTCCTCGCCACCCTCGAGTGCTACAACGGGGCGGTGGAAAAACAGCATGATGAACAGTTTGGCCGTACCACCGCGCTGCGCGCGCCGATTAACGAAGGTCCGTTCCACGCCATTCGTATCGCCCCGGGGGTGCACCACACCATGGGCGGCGTGACCATTAACACCGATGGCGAAGTGCTGAACGTTGCCCGGCAGCCGATCCGCGGCGCCTACGCCGCCGGTGAGGTGGTTGGCGGGATCCACGGCGGCAACCGTATCGGGGGTAACGCGGTGGCGGATATCATCATCTTCGGCACCCTCGCGGGCCACCAGGCGGCGAAACGCGCCAGAGGATAACACGCCATTGTTGATGCCGGGCCGGCGCTGTCGCCGCCCGGCTTACCCCTACTAAGGAGAGCCCGATGTCTGATAACCGCGTCTATAGCTACTCCGCCGTTCTGATGGGTTCTCCCATCCTGCTCAAACTCTGCTCCCATGATGAGGCGCTGGCCTCCCGCGTATTTCAGTTAATCAAGCGCTACGAAGATCTGCTTACCGTTAACCGCGCCGAGTCCCAGGTGATGGATATCAACCACGCCGCCGGACGTCACCCGGTGACCGTCAGCCGCCCGGTCTTTCAGCTCATTCAGTGCGCCAAAGCCGCCAGCATGGTGCGCGACAGCGCCTTTAACCTCGCGATTGGGCCGCTGGTGAAGCTGTGGCGGATTGGCTTTCAGGGACACAGCGTGCCTGACGCCGGCGAAATCAGGGCCCGGCTGGCGCTGACCCGCCCGCAGGAGGTGATCCTTGATGAGGCAACCTGCAGCGTGTTTCTTCAGCAGCCGGGGATGGAGCTGGATCTTGGGGCGATCGCCAAAGGCTATATCGCTGACCGGGTGCGTGATTATCTGCGTCAGCAGCAGGTGGAAAGGGCGCTGATCAACCTCGGCGGCAATGTGCATACCCTCGGCGAATGGGCTATTGGCCTGAAAAAACCGTTTGCCGATGCGCAGGCGCTGATCGGCTCCCTGACGGTCAACGGACAGTCGGTAGTCACCTCGGGCACCTACGAACGTTATTTCGAGCAGGACGGCAAGCGCTGGCACCATATTCTCGACCCGCGCAGCGGTTACCCGCTGGACAACGAACTCGACAGCGTCACGGTGATTTCCAGCGATTCTTTAGACGGCGATATCTGGACCACGCTGCTGTTCGGCCTCGGCGTCGAGAAAGGCTGCGCAGCGTTGCGTCAGCGGCAGGATATCGACGCGATTTTCGTCACCAAAAATCGCGACATTATACTGTCATCGCCGCAGCGCTTGCGCTTTGCGTCGCTGGACAGCGGCTACCGCGTTACTGACTGTACTGCTTAAGCAAACTGTACTGTTCGGCCACCAGGCGGTAGCGATAGACTGGCCGCCCGGTGGCGCCGTAGTGGATAGTGGTATAGAGAATATTGATCTGCGCCAGCCAGATCAGATACTTGCGGCAGGAAACACGGGAGATATTCACCGCCGCCGCCAGCTCATCGGTAGAGAATTCAACGTCCGGGTGAGCGTCAATCCACTGGCACAGGGTGCGCAGGGTTTGCGCGGTGAGCCCCTTGGGCAGCTTGCGCGCGTCGCTGGCCTCCGGCGCGCCGCCGTGCAGCAGGCGGTCAACGTCGGCCTGCTCGTAATAGGGTTGACCGGTTATCAGCTTGCGCTTCTCCCGCCAGGTGGTGAGCGCCTCTTCAAAACGGGGAAACTGGAAAGGTTTAATCAGGTAATCGACCACTCCGTAATGCATGGCGGTCTGCACCGTGGCGGCATCCGCCGCCGAGGTGATCATGATGACGTCGATGGCGCGCCCCGATTTACGGATAGTCGGCAGCAGATCGAGCCCGCTGTCCTGCTGCATATAGACATCCAGCAGCACCAGATCGATCTCCAGCTGCGGATCGTTAATCATCTCCCGGGCTTGACTGAGCGTCGAGGCGCTCCCGCTGCAACGAAAGCCGGGAACCCTTGCCACGTACAGGCGATTCAGTTCGGCCACCATGGCATCATCGTCAACAATCAACACATTTATCACGCACGTTTCCTTTTACTATCCCAGGGGAGATGAACAAAAAATTGGGTAAATACGCCGGGTTCCGACTCGACGGCGAGGGTGCCGCCCAGCTCGCGTAATTGCTGGTTGGCGAGAAACAGCCCGACGCCGCGATTTTCGCCTTTGGTGGAGAAGCCTTTGTTAAAGATAGCGTCGATGTTGTTTTCCGGGATCCCCGGCCCGTCGTCGCTCACTTCACCGCTTAGCCAGCCGTCCTGATAGTGCAGCAGCAGGCCGATTTCGCCCTCCGCCTGACCGCTCATGGCGTCCAGCGCGTTCTCGATAAGGTTGCCCAGCACCGTCACCAGCACGGTGACCTGCTTCTCATTCGGGCAATCCGGCACCAGGCTCTCTTCCGCCAGCTTAAGGGTAAAGCCGCACTCGGTGGCGCGCTGCATTTTACTTATCAGAAAGCCGGCCACCACCGGGGATTTAATGCGGTGCTGAATATCGCCGATGTCCGCCTGGTAGCGGTGGGCGGTCTGCAGCACGTACTCCTCGAGTTTGCCATAGCTTTTCATATTCAGCAGGCCGAGGATCACGTGCAGTTTGTTCATAAACTCATGTGAGGTGGTGCGCAGGGCATCCACATAGCTCATCATGCCGTCCAGCCGCTGCAGCAGCTGGCTGACTTCGGTCTTATCGCGGAAGGTACAGATGGCGCCGACCACCGCCTCCTGGCTGCGGATAGGCACCGTGTTGCTGATGAGCAACAGGCCATTGCACCCCAGCTCGCGGTCGTACATCGGCTCGCCGCTGTGCAAAACCGTCTGCAGGTCGGCGAGCAGCGGGGTATGCGCGAGGGTCTTGTCCGGCCCGGAAAAGAGAATCTCGCGCGCCGCCGGGTTGATCAGGTTAACCTCACCATGGGCATCGACGGCCACCACCCCCTCCTTGAGGGCGTGAAGCATGGCCTGACGCTGCTGAAACTGAGTGGAGATTTCGTGCGGCTCCAGCCCCAGCAGGACGCGCTTCAGGCCGCGCACCAGGCTCCAGGTGCCGATGGCGCAGACCAGCGCGCTGAACAGGATGGTCAGCAGCACGTCCCAGCGGCTGTTGGCGATCTGCTCGTCCACTTTACTCAGCGAAATGCCGACCACCACCACGCCAATCTGCTGATGCTGGTCGTTGAACACCGGGGTAAACACTCGCAGCGCCGGGGCCAGCACCCCGTGGTTAATGGCCACGTTCTCTTTTCCCTGCAGCGTCGGCTGGATATCGTGGCCGATGAAGGGTTTGCCAATAATTGAGCTGTCCGGATGCGAATAGCGAATACCGTGCATATCGGTGACGATAGCGTACAGCAGGTCGTTGCGCCGGGTGATGGCCTGCGCCAGCGGCTGAATAATCTGCTGCTGCGGCGGCGCCGCCAGTCCGCGCTTCACCTGCGGCATATCAGCCATGGTGCGCGCCACCGCCAGCGCGGTCTCTTTCAGGCCGTCGCGGGTGGCATTGCTGATCTGCGTATACCACAGGGCATAGACCAGCAGCAGCACGGCGCCGATTACGCTGCCAATCATCAAGGAGACGGCGGTACTCAGCTTTAGCGGTAAGGCGCGTTGACGAACGCGAGGCGGGTGCTCTGATGCCTTCATGACGATCCCGGATAGATTCAGTGAACGATTATTATCGCTGATAGCGCGGCATTCATAAAGCCGTGTAATCAAAGCAAAAGGCCGCTTTTGCTACGGTAGCCTCGGCCCGTCCACGATAAACTGTCGCTTTTCGCCACAGGCTTAAGGCAGACATGATGGAACTGGCATCTCTGGTCCGGGATATCCTCCGGCAACAGCACGTTGAACGACTGACGCAGCATCGTGAACAGGACCGTGAAGCGGAAGCAGAGTGGGAGATCGCGCGCTGGCGGCATCGCAGCGGGGTGGTGATCCAGCACCGCTATGAGCTCGAGCTTCCGCAACAGGATGCCGCCTCCTGCCCGGAGTGCTGGATCGACTGGCAGGTTATCGATAGCGCCGGCCTGGAGGTGAAGCCAATGCGCAAACAATTTTATAACCTCTGTCAGCAAACCTTCTGGCTGGCCATGCAGGCGGAAGGCGAAGATAAGACCTGATACAGGATTGCTCAGATAATCGGCAATTGCCCGTGAACGGGCGATCGGGACGGTAAACTGTGACCCCGACGGCGGTAAAGCGCGGAAGATTCCCCTTATAGTGGCGACAGAGGTTAAATAGTCCTGATGAATATAAGGATATGCATCAGGCCGCTGATTTCGCCGAGATGCGCTTTTTCTGTCGTAAATGGAGGTTGTTATGAGCAGTTCGCTAACCGCGTCAATGCAGGCACGTCGTCACCCGGATACCACCCACATCGATCGCCTCGCCACCGCCGACATGCTGGCGATGCTGCATCAGGATGATAAGCAGATATCGGAGGCGGTCGGCGCCTGTCTGCCGGATATCGCCCGGTTGATTGATATCGCCACCGCGACAATGAGCCGGGGAGGGCGTCTGGTCATTATCGGCGCCGGGGAATCAGGCCGCACGGCAGTCCAGGCGGTCAGCGACTACTCTCCGGAAGGCAAACACGCGCTGGTGGGGCTGATTGCCGGTGGCCAGACGGCGGCGATGGCCGAGCGGGAGACCGCGGCGAATAATTACGATCTTGGCGCCTTCGAGCTGCAGTCGCTGGACTTTTCCAGCCACGATATGCTGCTGGCGCTGACCGTTAGCGGCAAGACCCCGTGGGTCTGGGGGGCGATGCGCCACGCCTGGTCGCTGGGGGCCCCGATCGCGGTGGTGACCCAGCAGGCGGCCAGCGAGGCGGCGCAGCTGGCGGATATTGTTATTGCTCCGCAGACCGGGCCGGAAGCGGTGGCGGGTTTGACCAATCCGAAGGCCCGGCTGGCCCAGCGGCAGATCCTTAACATGGTGTCGACGGGCCTCGCTATCCGTGACGGCCGGGTGTACAGCAACCTGCGGGTGGATCTGCAGGCTGACACTCCGCACTGGGCGGAGCGGCAGGTGGCGATTGTCATGGCGGCCACCGACTGCACGCGCAGCGAAGCAAAAGCCGCGCTGACCAGCTGCCACCACCATTGCCGCACCGCGATCCTGATGCTGCTCAGCGGGCTGGACGCCTGGCACGCGCGGGAGCTGCTGACCAAACATCACGATCATCTGCGTCTTGCCCTGCGCGAAGCCCAGCGCAGCGCTGTCACTCCCGCCCATTAAGCCTGTCGCCAGGCGCGCGCCAACGGTGTGCGCGTCTGGACTTTATTAACTAAAGAAACCCCTCTTTTCTATTTTTCCCGGCAATTGCGCTGAATTTTCAGCCATAATTTTACGGCGGCTCTTATTTTTTTCACCGCTCTGATTTTTTAAGTTAAATAATTATTTGATTAAAAATGCGAGAGTGTAAATGATATTTTAAAATAAAGTAAAAGTGCGTTAATATGCTGCCTCTTATTACCGTGTGCTACGTGATAATTCTATTATGCCTGCAATGAAAAAAACGATTATTTCCTTTACCGCATTAGCGATGTTCGTCAGCGCGGCGACGCATGCTGAAGCGGATACCTCTAAAAAAACTGACTTCCTGCTGATTGGCGGCGGGATCATGAGCGCCTCGCTTGGCACCTGGTTGCAGGCGCTGCAGCCGGACTGGGACCTGACGATGGTGGAGAAACTGGACGGCGTGGCCCTGGAATCTTCCAACGGCTGGAATAACGCCGGTACCGGTCACTCGGCGAATATGGAGCTGAACTATACGCCGGAGCGGGCGGACGGATCGATTGACGTCAGCAAAGCGCTGGATATTAACGAACAGTTTATGATCTCCCGTCAGTTCTGGTCGGCACAGGTGAAGCGCGGTATTTTGCACGATCCGCACTCCTTTATTAATTCCACGCCGCATATGAGTTTCGTCTGGGGCGATAATGTCGACTATCTACAGAAGCGTTATACCGCGCTGCAGCAGACCACCTTATTCCAGGGGATGAAATTCTCCACCGACCACGCGCAAATTAAACAGTGGGCGCCGCTGGTGATGGAAGGCCGCGATCCGCAGCAGAAAGTCGCTGCCACCTGGACGCCGGTCGGTACCGACGTGAACTACGGCGAAATCACCCGTCAGCTAATCGGCAGCCTGAAGAAAAACAGCCATTTCACCCTGCAAACCTCCTCTGAGGTCACCGATTTCAAACGCAATGCCGATAACTCCTGGCACGTGACCATTAAGAACGTGCAGAGCGGGGAAGCGCAGACTATTGACGCGAAATACGTCTTTATCGGCGCCGGCGGCGGCGCGCTGAAGCTGCTGCAGAAAACCGGTATTCCGGAAGCGGACAACTATGCTGGCTTCCCGGTGGGCGGTTCGTTCCTGATGACCGAGAACCCGGCGGTCACCGCGCAGCACCTCGAGAAAGTGTATGGCCAGGCTTCGGTCGGCGCGCCGCCGATGTCGGTACCGCACCTTGACGCCCGCTACCTGGATGGCAAGCGCGTGGTGCTGTTTGGGCCGTTCGCCACCTTCTCGACCAAGTTCCTGAAAAACGGATCCTTCTTCGACCTGTTGAGCACCACCACCACTGACAACGTGTTGCCGATGACCCACGTCGGACTCGATAACTTCGACCTGGTGAAATATCTCGTCAGCCAGGTGATGCTCAGCGATGATGACCGCTTCGCCGCGCTGAAAGAGTACTACCCGGACGCGCGTAAAGAGGACTGGAAGTTGATCCAGGCCGGCCAGCGCGTGCAGATCATTAAGAAAGACGCAGAGAAGGGCGGCGTGCTGAAACTGGGTACCGAAGTGGTGGTCGATCAGCAGAAAACCATTTCCGCGCTGCTCGGCGCGTCGCCGGGGGCTTCCACCGCCGCGCCGATCACCCTCAATGTGCTCAAGCAGATGTTCCCGACGCAGTTTAACTCGCCGGAGTGGCAGACCCGTATCCACCAGATCGTGCCGAGCTACGGCCAGAAGCTGAACGGTAACGTGGCGCTGACCCAGCAGGTTTGGGATGATACCGCCGCGACCCTGCAGCTGACGAAACCGCCGGTGATCCAGATGCCAGCGGCTGCGCCCACCGCGACCGCGAAGCCGGCGGAGCCGCAGCGCGACGCCTCGCCGCAGCACGATATGGCGCTGTAAAAGCAAACTCGATAGAGAACAAAAGGGAAGACCACGGTCTTCCCTTTTTTGCGTTCCTTGCCGGCCTAAGCCGCTCTCTGCCTGCAACTTTGCCGTCATAAACGATATACTGATTTGAATTGAAAAAAGAAAAGCAAATCAGGAGCGTGGAAGGGCTATGCAAGACGATATCAACCAGGAGATCACCTTCCGCAAGCTGTCGGTCTTTATGATGTTTATGGCGAAGGGCAATATCGCCAGAACCGCCGAAGCGATGAAGCTTAGCAGCGTCAGCGTTCACCGCGCGCTGCATACCCTGGAAGAGGGGGTGGGCTGCCCGCTGTTTGTCCATAAAGGGCGCAATCTGCTGCCGCTGCAGGCGGCGTGGACGCTGCTGGAATATTGTCAGGATGTGATGAGTCTGATGAGCCGCGGCCTTGAGGCGACGCGCAAAGTCGCCGGCGTCGGCCAGGGGCGGCTGCGCATCGGCACCCTCTATTCCCTGACCCTGGAAACCGTCCCGCGCATTATCATGGGTATGAAGCTGCGTCGCCCGGAGCTGGAGCTGGATCTCACCATGGGCTCTAACCAGATGCTGCTGGATATGCTGGAAGATGACGCTCTCGACGCTATCCTGATCGCCACCAATGAAGGGGAGTTCAACAATACCGCTTTCGACGTGGTGCCGCTGTTTGAGGACGATATCTTTCTCGCCGCCCCGGCGACAGCGCAGCTGGATAGCACACAGCTTGCTGACCTGCGCGATTACGCCGACCGGAAATTCGTCTCGCTGGCGGAGGGGTTCGCCACCTATGCCGGGTTCCGGGAAGCGTTTCATATCGCTGGCTTCGAGCCGACGATCGTCACCCGGGTGAATGACATCTTTTCGATGATTAGCCTGGTGCAGGCGGGCGTCGGGTTTGCGCTGCTGCCGGGGCGGATGAAAAAAGTCTATGAAAAAGATGTACAGCTGTTAAAGCTGGCGGAACCGTACCAGATGCGCCAGCTGATCTCGATTGTCTATTCACACCATCGCGAACGCGATGCCGACCTGCTGGCGCTGGCGGCGGAAGGGAGAATGTACGCCCGGAGCCTTAATCGCTAAGCCGCTGCGCCAGATGGCGGGCGACGTCCGCGCCGCTGCGTTCCAGCGAGAGGGTCTCCCCGCGCCAGCCCGCCTGGCGGGTCAGGCAGGTCAATACCCCGCCGGGGGGCATCTCAATGGCTAAGCGCGCGTCGCGCTCATCGGCGGCGATCATCGCCTCCTGCCAGTGGACAGTGCGCGCCATGTTCATCGCCAGATCGTCGGCGATCCGCTGGGGATCCCACAGCACGCGCGCCGTCGAGCCGCTTAAATAGGCGCATTGCGGGCGCGTTAAGGTCACGTCGGCAAAGGCTGTTGCCAGCGCGGCGGCGGGTTTATCCAGCAGCGCGCAGTGCGACGGGACGCTGACCGCCAGCCGCTGCGCCTTACTGGCGCCCGCCTGCAGCGCCAGCTGCGCCACCTCGGCCATGGCTTCATCGCGTCCGGCGATCACGATCTGCGTTTCGGCGTTCAGGTTGGCAAGATAGACCTCGTGACCCTGCATCAGCGCCTCAACCCGCGGGCGGGTCAGGCCCATGATCGCCGTCAGCCCGTAACCTTCGGGATAGGCCTGCTCCATAAGATCGCCGCGCAGGGCCACCAGGCGCAGCGCGCTGGCGAAATCGAGCGCGCCGGCAATCACCGCTGCGGGAAAGGCGCCGATGGACAGGCCGCTGACCATCTGCGGATTGACGCCCTGGCGCTGTAGCTCGCGCGCCCAGGCTACCCCGGCGATCAGCAGGCAGAGCTGGACCGCACGGGTATGTTTTAGCGATCCGGCGCTATCGAGGGCCTCGACTTCATTCCCCAGCACGGCGCGCGCCTGGCTGAGGATCGCTTCGCGGTCGGGGATAGCCGCCAGCATGCCGGGACGCTGGGCACCCTGTCCGGGAAAAGTAAACAAAATCTTCATCATTCCTCCCTGCGCCACGGCGCAGCGGTTAAGCGCGCGCCGCGGGACGTTTTCAGCAGCGCTCGCCCATCGCGTAGCCACTCATTGAGGGCGAAGGCGCCGTATGGCGTTTCGACCTGGGTATCGGCGCGGCACGGGAGCTGGGCCACCCGGGACTGCCATTCCAGCAGCGCCTCGCGGGCCAGCGGCTGCGGGGCGCGGATCAGTAGATCCAGATCGCTTGCCGCATGGAGTACCGGGATTTCGGTCGCCAGCGCGTAGCCGGTGCTGCCGGTGACGCCCCAGCGCCAGGGCCAGTCGCCCAGCGTCAGGGCGATGGCCGCCTGGACCGGCGGCTGCGAAACAAAAGGGGAGCCCAGCAGGCGCTCGCGCTCCACCAGCATCTCCGGGGTGACGCTGCGCACGATATTGTGCGCCTGTACCCAGCCGGCGGCGCGCTGTTCGCGCTTCATGCCCCGCACCCCAACCGGGATGCGGGCCTGGCCGTCAACATCGCGCCTCACCACCACCGGCAGCGCGGCTCGCCACTGCTGAGCCACCCACGGCTCGACAACATCTTCCAGGGCGCTGGCGTGGTTTAACCACACTAAATCGTGGGGACGCGGTGTTGATGACATGGTTTACAGTCCTGAAGTCAAAGAGATAAATAGCGGTAGCGACAGGATACACAGAACCGAGCTCAACAGCAGCACGGCTTCAGCATCCGGGGACTGCACGCCGAAGCGGTTGCCGAAGACCACGCCGAAGAAGCCGGCGGCCAGGGCAATCATCAGGATCGCGGTGATGGCGATGGCGCCGTGCAGACCCAGCAGCATCACCAGTCCCCAGGCGATAAACGGCTGCACCAGCAGTTTCACGATGGTGGAGGTGGCGATCAGCGCATTGAGCTGCAGTTTACGCGCCGAGAGGATCACCCCGGTGAGGAACAGCGCCGCGGCGGTGGCGGCCAGGCCCAGCGGTTTGATGGCGGCCAGCAGCAGGTCCGGCATTTTAATGCCGATAGCGGAAAGCACCACCCCGAGCAGCGGGCCCCAGACGATCGGCTTTTTCACCGAACGCCACATCAGCACCGGCAGCATCGCCAGCGTAGAACCGGTGGTTTCCCCCGCGGCGCGGGCTTTTTCACGTTCCAGAATCAGCAGGCAGAAGGGGGTCATCAGTACCGAACCGCAGGCGATAGAGACCGCCACCGACAGCGAAGTCGATGCGCCTTCGCCGAGCACGCTGCCGAGGATCGGCAGGCCCAGCGCGGCATAGTTCGGCAGGGCGACGGTGAGGGTCAGCACCGCGGCATCCTGCGGGGTGCGTTTGAAGACGCTGGTGGCGAGGAAGTAAATCCCGGCGTAGGTGATCCACATCGCGCCAGTGAGCACCAGCACCAGCGGCGACTGGGCGACGATACCGGCCCACGGAGTTTGCACCGTGGCGCTGAACAGCGTAGCGGGTAAGGCAAAGTCCATTACAAAGATATTGAGCAGGGAGACATTTTTGTTATCTACCATCCCGGCCTTACCGGCCCAGAAGCCCAGCAGCATAATGACGAAAATCGGGGCAAGAGCATGAATAATCACATAAGTCATAAATCACCTGTAAATAAAATAGAGTACTGGCGCGATTGTTATTTTTTCTAAAAGCCGTCCCTACCCGGCGCGGTTATTACGCGCTCCGGGGGACGGCTTCCGGCAGATTTTCTTCTACTACTTACGTACGAACGTGTTACCAGCTGGCGCGCATCAGGTCGCGGACCCGCTGCGAGCTGCGGCGGTTTTCCGCACCCAGGCGGCACTTCAGCGAGGGATCCTGGCGCGCGTCAGCGATGGCGTCGCGCAGGGTGTGGCTGACCAGCGCCAGATCGTGGTCGTCAGGGGCGTCCGGATGGCTGATGTCAAGCAGAGCGGAGAGCAGGCCGAGCGTGGCGTAGTTGCTGACGTCATAGGCCATCGGCGGGATGGTCGCCGCCAGTTTCTCCAGCGCCTCCACGCTGCGCAGGGTAATGCGCGCGGCCGACGCTTTACCCATCGCGTGGACCAGTACGCCGCTGTCGTTAAAGGCGATCAGACGGTTGGCCTGGTAGCCGTGGGCCAGAAACGCCCCGGACATCGCTTTGCCGACGATCAGGCCAATCACCGGGTGGCCGGCCAGACGGGCTTTGGCGTAGGCGCCTGCCGCTCCGGCCAGCGCCTGGTGAATACCAAAGGCTTCTTCGCGACGGCCATAGGCCTGGCTGGGGACATCGATAACCGCGATAATCGGGCGCTTTACCGTTTTATCGGCATCGGCGTCGAGGGTTTCGTTGACCACTTTTGCCAGCGTCCAGCCTTCGAGCAGGCCGACTTCGCCACCGGCGGCGCGCGGGTAGTGGTTATTGGCGTCAGGCACTACGGCGATAAAACGCACCTTTTCGCCATTAAGCTGGCCGTCTGCCACCTGCACGGAAGGGCACAGGCCGCTCATCAGCGGCGCCTCGGGTGCCAGTTTGTTCAGCCATAGCGCGGCGCGGTTTGGGAACTGACTCATTATTTTTCCTCCCGGGCAAAAAGCTGTTTAATCTGCGCGGTATCCGCCTGCTGGCGGGTGTCGAACTGGCTCAAACGGCGCAGATAGTCGTCATAATTGTCGCTGCGGTGCTGCGCCGGTACGCCTTTGGCGATCGCTTCGTTCATCGCGGTTTTGACGGCCTTGACGCCATCGTTAACCAGCGCGTCGACCAGGCCGCTGGCGGCGCGAATTTCGCCGCCGGTCATGCTCCAGATAAACGGCCGGTTACGCGAGTCGTACTCTTCAATGCCGGCTTCCTGCTCGATAACCTGCGGGCCGTTGAGGCCGAGACGGGCTTCTCGGGTGACGATGAGATAGCTGCACAGCGCGGCGGCGATGGACATGCCGCCGAAGCAGCCGACGGTGCCAGCGATGATGCCGACTACCGGGGTGTAGCGGCGCAGATCGACAATCGCGGCGTGAATATCGGCGATGGCGGCCAGGCCAAGGTTGGCCTCCTGTAGCCGGACGCCGCCGGTTTCCAGGCACAGGACCGCCTGCGTCGGAATACCGTTGCGGTTATCCTCCGCCGCCAGCTCCAGCGCGGCGGCCATTTTGGCGCCGGAGACTTCGCCCATACTGCCGCCCTGGAAGGTGCCTTCGATGGCAATCACCACCGCCGGCTGGCCGTTGATAGCGCCTTTGGCGACCACCATACCGTCGTCGGACTGTGGGACAATGCCCTGCGCGCCGAGCCACGGCGACATAATGCCGTCAAACGGATCCAGTAGTTCGCGGTAGCTGCCGTCGTCCAGCAGTGCGTGGGCGCGTTCGCGAGCGCGCAGTTCGATAAAGCTGCGATCGTTACGCATGAGCGGCCTCCTCAAAGACTTGTTCGATACGAATACGGGCGACGCCCGGCGTGGCGCCGAAGTCGTGAATAACCAACTGCCCGGCGGGCAGGCCGTTGATCAGGCTCAGCCGGTCGAACAGCGCCTGCCAGCGCGCCTGGCTGTTATCCACCGAGGTGGTAATTTGCACGCTGAGCGTATCGCTTCCGGCGGCGGTATAGAGCACTTCCATATCGCCTGAACCTACAACCCCTGCCAGCGCTCGGCCGCGGAGGGCGCGGCTGGCAGGAAATGACAATGTAATCTGTTCCATAACATCCTCTGAATGCGTTAGCCGGCAACCCGGTCGAGAAACAGGGTGGCGGCAAGGAGATCGGCGGCGCCGCCCGGCGAGGCGTTGTGCGCCAGCATCTGCGCGTCAAGCCGCGCCAGGGCGGCGCGTCCGGCGACGCTGGCGCACCCGCCGGCCGCCAGCACCGCGCGGGCGCCCTGCTGCATGGTCTGCAGGCCGGTCATGCCGGCGCGCGACAGCACGCAGGTATCGCTCAGCGAGGTCATGATGGCCATCAGCGCGTCAAGTCGCGCCTGCGGCTCGCTGGCGCCCCGGGCGCGGCTTTGCTGTAACTGCGGCAGCGCCAGGGCGGTGATATGCGGGAAACCGCGCTGCGCCTCTTCGCGCGCGCCCGGCACCTGCCAGCGGCGGCAGGCGCGTAGCCCTTTACTGAAGCTTTTCGGCGCCAGGCCGTCGGGCAGACGGGCGAGGGCGGCGGCGGTGTCGGCGATCGCCTGTGAATGACCCGCTCCCCCCAACATCGCTACCGCGCTGACCAGCAGCCCCAGCGCCCAGATGGCGCCGCGGTGGGTGTTGACCCCGCCGGTGGCCTGCATCATCTGCGCTTCGCCTTCCCGGCCGAGGCGGCCGACGGTTTCGCGCAGCGCGATATCCGCCGGGCGGCGCCAGCTTTGCTGGGCCAGCGCGTGGAAGGTCGGCTGCAGGCTGCGGGCGGAGCGTTCCATCAGCGCCAGCGTGAGGTCCTGATGCGCGCCGCTGCCGCGGCTGTCGACCAGACCCGGTTTCGGGCTCAGACGGGCTTCGTCAATCAGACAGGCGCTGGCGGTATCCGCCAGCCAGCTGACGCGGCTTTCTGCGTGCAGGGGGGAGAGAATTTTCATTACCAGCTCCGGAATTTTGCCGGTGGGTTGTACAGTCCGTCGGACCATTCCACCAGGTCGGCGACGCTGCCGGCGGCCAGCAGCGAACGGGTGGCCTCGCTACGGCGAATGCCGAGATCTTCCGGGTAAACCACTTTGCCGCTCTGACGCAGGGCAGCCACGCGTTTCGCGTCCACTCCGAGACCGATGTCGGTGATCCCGGCTACGGCGGCGACCATCGCCCGGCGCTCTTCCAGGCTTTCCGCACGATACAGGTAGGCGATACCCTCTTCGGTCAGCACGTGGGTGACGTCATCGCCGTAAATCATCACCGGCGCCAGCGGCATGCCGGAGGTTTTGGCGACGTCGACCGCGTCGAGGGTCTCAACAAAGGTCGGCTTCACCCCGGCCTGAAAGGTTTCGACCATCTGCACCACCAGTTTTTTACCGCGCTGCATGGGGTCTGGCTCGGTGATCATATTGAGCCAGGCAGGGGTGGCGTGGCGGCGGCCGTGCGGATCGTGGCCCATGTTCGGCGCGCCGCCGAAGCCGGAAAGGCGGCCGCTGGTGACGGTCGAGGAGTTAGCCAGACCATCAACCTGCAGGGTCGAACCGATAAACATATCCACCGCGTACTGCCCCGCCAGCTGGCAGAAGGCGCGGTTGGAGCGCATGGAGCCGTCCGGGCCGGTAAAGAAGATATCCGGACGGGCGCGGATGTACTCTTCCATCCCCAGCTCGCCGCCGAAGCAGTGCACGCTCTCCACCCAGCCGCTCTCGATCGCCGGGATCAGCGTCGGATGCGGGTTCAGGGTCCAGTGTTTACAGATTTTGCCTTTCAGACCGAGCTGTTCGCCGTAAGTCGGCAGCAGCAGTTCGATGGCGGCGGTGTTGAAGCCGATCCCGTGGTTGAGGGACTGCACCTGATGCTCGGCGTAGATGCCCTTGATCGCCATCATCGCCATCAGAATGTGCTCTTGCTTAATCAGGCGCGGGTCGCGGGTGAACAGCGGTTCAATAAAGAACGGCTTGTCGGCGACCACCACGTAATCAATCCACGAGCCGGGAATATCGACGCGGGGCAGATCGCACTCGTCGTCCACCAGTTCGTTAACCTGGGCGATAACAATACCGTCGTGGAAGGCGGCGGCTTCCACCAGCGCCGGGGTATCTTCGGTACTCGGCCCGGTATACAGGTTACCTTTACGGTCGGCTTTGTAGCCGGCGATCAGCGCGACGTTGGGCGACAGATCGACGTACAGGCGGGAGTAGAGTTCGATATAGGTATGAATGGCGCCGATTTCTAGCAGGCCATCTTCCAGCAGCTGCGAAATGCGCAGGCTTTGGGTACCGGAGAAGGAGAAATCGAGTTTGCGGGCGATACCTTTTTCAAACAGGTCCAGATGCTCGCTGCGACCGACGCTCGGCATGATCATATGCAGATCGTGGATTTTCTGCGGATTGACTTCCGCCAGCATGCGGGAGAGGAAATCGGCCTGCTTCTGGTTGTTGCCTTCCAGCACCACCCGGTCGCCAGGGGCGATCAGGTTTTCCAGTACGCTGACCAGCTGGTCAGTGGGGATGACTTTGCCGGGGATGTTGGCCTCGGCCAGCCGCCGCTGCTTTTCCGTCCGGCGACGGTTCCAGACCCGCCCCGTCGTTTGTTCGGCATTCATTATTAACCTCCTGATTCGACAAATCGTTTTGTTTGTCCTGGTGGAGGGTAGTGTGCGATGCGAGGCGCGGAGCATCAATTAAGCACGGCGGCCAATCGTTAGCCTGAGAGTAACAATTGTGATTGGCCCTTTGTGATGAGGATCAATAATACGAAAGGCGTAGTGGTCTACCACAGGTGTCAGGGAGAGGGGGCCGGCCAGTCGCCGGCCCGGGGAAGGGTTACTCTTTGCTCACATCACTTAATAAGAATGCGATGCTCTGGCCGCCGCTGGTCTGCTCGAGGGCGATTTTGACGATGATCGTCAACGGCACCGACAGGAGCATACCGACCGGACCCAGCAGCCAGCCCCAGAAGATCAACGACAGGAATACCACCAGGGTGGAGAGTCCCAGGCCACGCCCCATGATCCGCGGTTCGAGAATATTGCCGAACACCAGGTTAACGATCAGATAGCCGGCCAGCACCACCAGCGCCTCGTACAGACCGCCGAATACCAGGACCTGCAGGATCGGCGGGATGGCCGCCAGCACGGAGCCAATATTGGGAATATAGTTCAGCGCGAAGGCCAGCAGCCCCCACATAAAGGCGAAACGCACGTCCAGCAGAACCAGCATGCCCCAGACCACCAGCCCGGTGACCAGGCTAATCGCGGTCTTCAGCACCAGATAATGCGACACGCTGTCGATGGCGCGCTGAATGGCCCCCATGCCTTCTACCGGGCGGGACATTAGCTGCTGCAGTTTGGCGGGCAGTTGCGGAACCTCCAGCAGCATAAACACCACCGTCAGCAGCAGCAGAAAAATCGAGGACATGGCGTTCGACAGCTGAGTGAGCAGACCGGTGACCAGGGTCATCACGGCGTTGGGGTCGATGTATTTGTTAAGCTCCACCACCGAGACGGTAAAGCCCAGGCGCTGCAGCCAGGGAGCGATGGTTTGCATCGGTTCGTAGAGATAGTTGCGGTACTGCGGCAGGGTGCGCGCCAGCTCGTTAAGCGAAGTCCCCAGCGAGGCCAGCAGCACAACGGCTAACATGACGATAAGGCCGATCAGCAATGAGATCGCCAGCACGCGTGGCACCCGGCAGCGGACCAGCAACTGGACCAGCGGATTAATAATCACCGCCAGAAAAAGCGCGAGTATAAACGGGACAATAATGTCTGCCGCAAAGCGAATGCCGGTCAGGATGATCACCAGCATGCCCAGCATGATGACCATCTTTAATCCGTTAAGTGTAATAATAGGTTTAGCCATAGGATCCCGTCCTCAATCTTCCTTGCCTGTTAACAGGTTGCGTTACATTAGCATAATGACGTTTTTTTTCAGAAAAAACGCATTGCAGCAAAACCGCGGCGTAAAGAATTGCAAAGTCTTTGAATAAAATGTAGCACTATGCTACAAATCTACCTGTGTTTAACTACTGAGGACAATTTTCATCCGCACCGGACGAGAAGCAACACCGCGGATAATTGTAATTTTATGGACAATCAGTTCAGGATGTATATTTTAAATCACCCCGCAGTATCCCTCACTTTTTCCCGTTTTGCCGGCGAACAGCACTGGCATTCGGCGCTATAGTCACCTTCTTTCTGCCTGAGCTGGCGCCAAGCGCACAGCGAAATCTACGTCAGAAATTTTCCTGTTTACGCGTCGCGTAAACGGTAATGGATTATATTCTCAAGCAGGAGAAGGGATCATGTTTTATTGGATTTTATTAGCTTTAGCGATTATTGCTGAAATTACCGGCACCTTGTCGATGAAATGGGCAAGCATTAGCGGTGGGCATACCGGCTTTATTTTAATGCTGGCCATGATTGCCCTGTCATATATTTTTCTCGCCTTTGCGGTTAAAAAAATTGCCCTCGGCGTGGCCTACGCGTTATGGGAAGGGATTGGTATTTTGCTGATCACCCTGTTCAGCGTACTGTTGTTTGATGAAAGCCTGTCGCTGCTGAAAATAGCCGGTCTGACCACCCTGGTGGTGGGGATCGTCTTAATTAAGTCCGGCACCCAGAAAAAAGCGTCGTCGAAGCCGGAGGTGGCTCATGCAGCAGTTTGAGTGGATCCACGCCATCTGGCTGGCTATCGCCATTGTTCTGGAAATTATTGCCAACGTCTTTTTGAAGTTTTCCGACGGTTTCCGCCGCAAGGTCTATGGCATTCTGTCGCTGGCGGCGGTGCTGGGCGCGTTCAGCGCCCTGTCGCAGGCGGTGAAAGGCATCGATCTGTCGGTCGCCTATGCGCTGTGGGGCGGCTTCGGTATCGCGGCGACCATCGCCGCCGGCTGGGTGCTGTTTGGCCAGCGCCTGAATAACAAAGGCTGGGCGGGAGTCATCCTGCTGGTTGCCGGCATGGTGTTAATTAAACTCGCTTGATGTCGCGCCGCCTGCAAAGCCAGGCGGCAAAACGGGTTCGCTGTAGTATGCTTACTCAAGACCGGCCCCGCAGGTATTG
Organism: Klebsiella sp. GB_Kp056; assembly: GCF_040064755.1. Taxonomy (NCBI): domain Bacteria; kingdom Pseudomonadati; phylum Pseudomonadota; class Gammaproteobacteria; order Enterobacterales; family Enterobacteriaceae; genus Klebsiella; species Klebsiella sp. GB_Kp056. The sequence goes on from NZ_JBEAJA010000037.1 coordinate 68,102, forward strand.
TGCCCGGTGACGATGAGGACTGCGCATGCTCACAGCTTTCGGCTGGCGGAAAATTCCTTCCGCCAGGACGTTGTCAATAATGATTTTTCTCGCCGGGCTCGGCCTCACCGCGTCGGTGATCTCCCTGCTTTACCTCTCGCAACACCTCATTGCCAGCAAATCCAATGAAATTGATCAGCAGCGCTCGGTCCTGTCGGTGGAAGGGGCGGTGCAGACCTCGGTCAACCGGGTGCTGTCGCTGGTGCTGGACAATGCCATCTGGGACGATGCGGTGACCCAGACTTACGCTCCCAGCCTGGATCAAAAATGGCTGTACGACTCCTGGGGATCCGGCTTCAAAATCAATAACCTGTATGACGGCACCTTTGTCCTTGATGAACATTATCACATCCTGTGGGGCGCCTTTCAGAGTCAGGTCATGCCCCGGGCAGACCTCTCATTTCTCGGCGCCGGGCTGACCAGCCTGATCCGCTATCATGCACAGGCTCTGCGCGAGGGGAAAAACGCCTTCGCCGGCATCACACGTACCGAGGCCGGGATCGCTTTCGTCGGCATCGGCCTGATACGGCCGACGAGCGGCCGGCTGCAGGTGGCTGACGAGACCCGACGCTATCTGGTCATTACCCGGCACATCAGCCCTCAGCTGCTGGAGCGTTTAGGCGACACCTTCCAGATAAGCCATCTGCATCTCAGCGACGGCCCAGGCGAACACAGGATCCCGCTGCGCACGCAGGGAGGCGAGGTTCTGGGCTATCTGGCGTGGCAGCCGCGTCTGCCCGGCGCCGAAGCGGCCCTGGCCTCGTCAGGCAGTATGCGGCTCATCGCCGGGGTGGCCGCCAGCCTGATCCTGCTGTTTATTCTGTTCAGCAGCCTCGGCATGTATAAGCTGGCCCGCGGCGAACGTCAGGCGCGGGAGATCGCCCTGATTGACTGGCTCAGCCGCCTGCCCAACCGGCGTGCGCTGCTGCTGCGGCTCAGCCAGGTGTGCGACACGAGTAAGCACGATATGCAGTGCGTGGTGTTTATCGATCTGGACGGTTTTAAGGATGTGAATGATAACTATGGCCACGATGTGGGCGATACTCTGATCCGCCATATCGCCAGCGCGCTGCAAAAACGGGTGCCGGCGGGGGCCATGCTGGCAAGAATGGGCGGGGATGAGTTCGCCATGGCGGTGAGCGGCGAACAGGCGATCGACCGGGCCGCGGCGTTCGCCTGGGCGGCGCTGGAGCTGCTTAAAGCGCCGGTGGCGCTGAGTAAACGCACAATTTATATCGGCGCCAGCATCGGCATCGCCAGCGGTACTCCGGCGGAATGCTCCAGTACCGAACTGTTTCGCCGGGCGGATATCGCCATGTACCACGCCAAGAAGAGCGGCAAGGGGCGGACGGCCTGGTATGACGACGCGCTGGATGCCGTGCGACGTCATCAGCTGATGATTGAGAATGGCATCCGTCAGGGGCTGGAGCAGGATGAATTTGAGGTCTGGTATCAGCCGGTGGTCGATGCCGATACGCTGGCGATGACCGGCGTTGAAGCGCTGCTGCGCTGGCCGCGTCGCCCGCAGGGTGCGCTGGCGCCGGATGCGTTTATCGCCATTGCCGAGAGTAGCGGCCTGATTGACACCCTCGGCCAGTTCGTCCTGCAACGCGCCTGCAGCGACCTGCAGCCGGTGGGCGATCTGCTGCTGTCGGTGAACATCTCGCCGGCGCAATTTCGCGATCCGGCGTTTGAAAGCCGGGTGATGGAAACGGTCGCTGCCTGCCGCTTTCCGCCGTCGCGCCTGCAGGTGGAGGTGACGGAGAGTTATGTGCTGGAAAATCCGGAACGTTCGCAGGCGGTGGTGGAGAATCTGAAGGCCCAGGGCATCGCCGTGGCGCTGGACGATTTTGGCACCGGTTACTCCAGCATCGGCTATTTACGCCGCTTTCGCTTTGACAGCCTGAAGATTGACAAATCCCTCGCCGGGCGGGTGGATTGCGATGCGCAGGCGGCGGAGATGGTGCGCGGCACGGTGCGCATCGCCCGCGCGCTGGGGATGACGGTCGTGGCGGAGGGGGTTGAAGATCCGCAACAGCTGGCGCTGCTGCGGCGGGCCGGTTGCGACCGGCTACAGGGCTTTTATTTCAGTAAACCGATGCCGATCGCCGACCTGCTGCAGCGGCGTCGGCAGCAGGAGTAATTACTCTCCGGCCAGCGCCTCCAGCTTATCGCGAAAGCCGGTCACCGCGATGGCGCGGTTGTCCGCCCGCCAGCGATCCTGCGGGCCGGGAGCCGAACTTTGCACGGCGATCACTTGCCAGCCGTCCGCGGTTTTCAGCAGCAGCGGCGAGCCGCTGTCGCCGGGCAGGGTGTCACACTGGTGCGACAGGACGCTGTTTTGCGCCCAGCCGGTGACGATGCAATCCTGATGGCTGTAAAGATTGTCCAGATGATCTTCAGGATAACCTGACTGGGTCACTTTCCGGTCCGCCGCCTTCAGCGCGGCGGTTAACTCGGCCTTACTGCCGGGGAAGAGCGGGATCGGCGTGATGCCCGAGGGAGCATAGCGCAGCACGATCAGGCCAAAATCCGAGGGCGCCGCGGCGGAGGGAACGATCCAGCCGTCACCGTCGGCTTTCAGACGCTTGCCTAATCCGGGATCCACGCGTCCGTCAATGCCGTGGATCTCATACACCCAGTTACCCTTGCGGGAAATAAAGCGCAGAGCGACCGCTTTGTCCGGCTTGCCGCGCGGGGGCGTTAACAGGCAGTGGCCCGCGGTCAGCGCCAGGTTGGGGGAGATGAGCGTCGCCGTGCACAGATTGCCGCTGGCGGTCTCCAGCTGGCCAATCGCGTCCCACGGACTCTCCTCCGGGCGGCTCACCGCTTTACGCTCATCGTGGCCGAAAAACAACGTCTTAATATCTTTGGCGCTCAGTCCGCTATCTTCGGCATGTGCGCCCAGAGGTAACAGATAAAATGAACACAGTAATAACAGAACGTCTCTACGCATATCACTCTCTGGGGGAGGCTATGATGTCTATTGACAGTAGCAGGAGATTTAAGTTTTTGAAAGTAAACAATAATTCTAATCAGGCCAAACGGCATGTCTCATCTGCGCGCGACGGGCTCTGGCGCGGGTAAAACCTTCTGATTTCAATCGGTTAATACCATTAACCTTCTGCTGCTATTTCCGCAGAAAGCACGGTCTGGCGCAAGCACATTCGTGTATCAGAACGTACTGAAATTGGCGAATAATGCAGCAATACCTCTTTGAGGTTATTCCTGGTTTGGCAGCATAATGCGCAAAAATAATACTTTTACCCGCCAGAACTTCACCAGAATTCGCACTTCTTTACGCCTCACGTAATTATTTTCAATGCGAAACATTTTCTCACCGAAAACGTTGTTACCGTCACCCGGCCGTTGAGTAAATAGAGAGGTAATACCGGCGATGATAGCCTGAATTCTATTTCCCCGGCGTTCGGAGGGTATATGTCTAAAAAAGGTATTCGCGCACTGGTCTATGTTTCCCTGGTCTCGGTGGCCATCTGGGGCGCAACCGGCTATCTGGTGATGGAAGCGGTACGTGCGATGTGATGAGTCTGGCCGCCGCGTGGGGGCCAGGCGCGCGATGGTGTATTGCTAACGTGTCTGGCGTCTTCGGGCGCCGGGCATGATTTTCGCCGCTGGCAGCGGCAGGGTAAAAGAGAGTGATAAGGGTGGGCAACAATATTCGCGCGACATTCACCTTGCGGGAAGTCTGAGCCAGGCGGCAAAACGGGAGAGAAAGGCGAAATGATTAATAGAGGAAAAAGCGGGTCGCAACCACTGCGCAAATGATTAACAGGATCAGGATGAGCTCAAAACGATAACGCCGCAGCATAGTGCTCTCCAGAAAAAACGGCGCTGAAGCAGCGCCGATTATTTAAGAAGGTTGGTTCACCGGGAGGAATTAGGCTGCCGGCTGTGCAGCAGGTTTAGCGGCCTGGTGTTTGGTGGTTTTGTGGTGTTTTTTCGCTGCCTGAGCTTTCTGGGCTACCGGTTTAGCGGCAGCTTTGTGGTGCTTTTTCGCGGCCTGGGCTTTCTGCGGAGCGGCGGGTTTGGCTTCTGCTTTTTTGTGTTTTTTAGCGGCCTGGGCTTTCTGGGCAGCGGCTGGTTTAGCTTCTGCTTTCTTGTGTTTTTTGGCAGCCTGAGCTTTCTGCTCTGCAGCTGGTTTGGCCGCGGCTTTATGGTGTTTTTTGTGATGGGTGGTCTTGGCAGCAGTGCTGTGGGTAGCAGCTGGCGCCTGAGTGGTGCTTACTGCGTCAGCAGCGAAAGCGGCGGAAGAGAGACCCATAGCAGCGGCAACGACCAGAGCTAATACTTTTTTCATTCTGATATCCTCGAAAAGTTTTCTTAATTTCAACCCCACTGCGGGGCCGGTGAAATCACTATATGCTTGTCTTTTCGGGCTTTCCGTGAGTGTTTGGTATCGGCGTGTAACCGAATGTACAAGGCGGGGAGTGGAAGGACGCGCCGGGCAGCCCGGCGCGGACGATCACAGATAGCGGGCGGTAAGGTGGTCGCGGAAGTAGCGGCTGTTAAGATCCTCGCCGGTGGCCTGCTGGATCAGCTGCGAGGTGGTGAAGCGGCTGCCATGCTGCCAGATATTCTGCCGCAGCCAGTCAAACAGGGCGCTGAAATCCCCTTCCGCGATATCGCGGTCTAACGTCGGCAGCGCGCGACGGGCGGCGGCCATCAGCTGCGCGGCATACATCGCCCCCAGCGTGTAGGAAGGGAAGTAGCCGAAGCCGCCGTCGGTCCAGTGAATATCCTGCATACAGCCGTCCCGGTAGTTGCCGGTGGTCGACAGTCCCAGCCAGTGCTGCATTTTCTCATCCCACAGCGACGGAATATCTTCCACCTCTATCTCGCCGTCGATCAGCGCGCGTTCAATTTCATAGCGCAGGATCACATGCGCCGGATAGCTGACCTCATCGGCATCAACGCGAATAAAGCCTGGTTTCACCCGCTGGTTCCAGGCGATGAAATTCTCCTCGCTAAAGGCCGGCCGATCGCCAAAGCGTTCGCGCACCGCCGGCAGCAGGCGTTTCAGGAAGCGCTCGCTGCGTCCCAGTTGCATTTCGAAGAACAGGCTCTGCGACTCATGGATAGCAGTAGAGCGGGCCAGTCCTACCGGCTGGTCGACCCACGGGCGAGGCAGATTCTGCTCATAGCGGGCGTGGCCGGTCTCGTGGATCACGCCGAACAGAGCGCTGAGCAGGTCGTTTTCGTTGTAGCGGGTGGTGATGCGCACATCCTGAGGGACGCCGCCGCAAAACGGGTGGGCGCTGATGTCCAGACGCCCGCCGTCAAAGTCAAAGCCGAGGATGCGCATCGCCTGCAGACCCAGTTCGCGCTGCTCAGGGATCGGGAACGGCCCCTGCGGGGCGATCAAGGTTCGCGTCGCCTGCTTATCGACCGCTTGTCGCAGCAGAGAAGGCAGCCAGGACTTGAGATCGGCAAACAGGCTGTCCAGCCGGGCGCTGGTCATATCCGGTTCGAAAATATCCAGCAGCGCGTCATAGCGTGAGCCGCCCCGGGCGTCGGCGCGGATCTGCGCTTCCTCGCGGCTCAGCCTGACCACCTCGCGCAAATTATCGGCAAAGCCAGCCCAGTCATTAGCCGGCCGCTGACTGCGCCAGGCATGTTCGCAACGGCTACCGGCCAGCGATTTGGCCTCCACCAGGCTCTCCGGCAGCAGCGCCGCCTGATCGTACTGGCGCTGCATTTCCCGCAGGTTGGCCTGTTCGAGGTCGTTGAGATCCTGCTGGCGGGCCGCCTGCAGCCATTGGCCCACTTTTTTATCGGTCAGGATCTGATGCTGTAGCACGCCGAGTTCCGCCAGCGCTTCGCCGCGGGCGGCGCTACCGCCCGGAGGCATCATGGCGAACATATCCCAGCCGGCGATAGCGGAGAGATGCGAAAAGCGCGACAGGCGCTGAAAGGTGCGGGTAAGCTGCTGATAAGGCGTATTTTCAGTCATAGTAGCGTTCGGTCCGTGACAGGTGAATGAACAGATTATCGGTATGCCTCTACACTATCCTGATACGCTTGGCGGGTCGAGCGTGGCGCACAGGGGGCGGGGTAAAGCATTAGCCGCGTAATAGCAGGAAAAAAAGCGTGGCTCTGTGAGCAGTATTGCAGAAATCGGTAACGCATCGTGACTAAACTGTGATCGATAACGCAAGTCTGGAGGTTCGGGGGTGGTTTATGAATCCGTTCACCTGGCTGTTTATTGCCTTACTGTCCGTTGATGCCGTCAGAGAGCTGATGGGCTTGTCATCTATCATGGGCATGTGGTGAAACGTGGCCCGCAGGCCACGTCACGCGCGATTATTTGAGTCGCCGATACAGGCAAGTGCCGGTCAACAGCGCGGCAAGGAGCAGCAGCGCAATAAATCCGCCGACGCCGTTCCAGCCGTAGCGATGCCAGAACACCCCGCCTAATGTCCCCGCCAGGCTTGAGCCAAGATAATAGCTGAACAGATACAGCGATGACGCCTGACCGCGGGCGCGGCGCGCGCGCGGGCCAATCCAGCTGCTGGCGACGGAGTGCGCGGCGAAGAAGCCGGCGGAGAACAGCAGCATGCCGAGGAAAATAAGCCACAGGGAAGAAAAGAGCGTCATCAGCAGGCCGCAGAGCATCACGCCGGTAAAGCCGAGCATCACCGGACCGCGGCCATAGCGTACGGTCATGGCGCCCGCTTTCGGCGAGCTCCAGGTCCCGGTGAGATACGCCACCGACAGCAGACCCACCACCGCCTGGCTTAACGACCACGGCGACATCATCAGACGGTAGCCAATATAGTTAAACAGGGTGACAAAGGCCCCCATCAGCAGGAAACCCTCGACGAACAGCAGCGGCAGGCCGCGATCGCGCCAGTGCAGGCGGAAATTAATCAGCAGCGTTTTTGGCCGCAGCGAGGTCGGGCGGAAATGGCGCGACTCGGGCAGGATTCGCCAGAACATAATCGCCGCGGCCAGGGCGAAGCCGCTGATCACCGCCAGCGCCACGCGCCAGCCGAAAAAATCGGTAAAGACCCCGGTGAGCAAGCGGCCGCTCATGCCGCCGATGGAGTTGCCGCTGATATAAAGTCCCATAGAGAAGGCCACAAAGCTGGGGTGGATCTCCTCGCTCAGGTAGGTCATACCGACCGCCGCCACGCCGCTCAGCGACAGGCCAATCAGGGCGCGCATAATCAGGATACCGTGCCAGCTGGTCATCATGGTCGACAACAGCGAGCAGCAGGCGGCCAGCAGCAGCGCGGTGACCATCACCGGCTTGCGGCCTATGGCGTCCGACAGCGGGCCGGTAAACAGCAGGCCCACCGCCAGCATCGCCGTGGAAATGGAGAGAGAGATACTGCTGCTGGCCGGCGATACGCCGAACTCGTTAGACAGCACCGGCAGGATCGGCTGCACGCAGTAGAGCAGGGCGAAGGTGGCCAGACCGGCGGAGAACAGCGCGAGCGTGACGCGCATAAACTGCGGGGTGCCGCGCTTAATAAACGGATCCGGGCGGGATGCACCAGCGACGCTGACCTCGCCCGCCGGCACGGTGTCAACGGTTGTTGTACGACTCACAGAGAATTCCTTGGGTAGAAGTTGCTGCTTACCAACAGAGTGTTGTGACCATTCAGCTCACATTTTTAGGGTATGAAAATGTAAATATTCTGTCTAATATATTAATAATCTCAAATAAGACGTTTTAAATATGAATATCGAGTTGCGTCATTTGCGCTACTTTGTCGCTGTCGCCGAGGAGCTGCATTTTGGCCGCGCCGCGGCGCGACTGAACATCTCTCAACCGCCGTTAAGCCAGCAAATTCAGATCCTCGAGCAGCAGACCGGCGCCCGCCTGTTCGCCCGCACCAACCGCAGCGTCAGCCTGACGGCGGCGGGGAAACAGTTTCTCGCCGACAGCCGACAAATTCTCGCCCAGGTGGAGGACGCGGCCGCCCGCGCCGCCCGCCTGCACCATGGGGAAACGGGCGAACTGCGTATCGGCTTTACCTCCTCGGCCCCTTTTATCAAGGCGGTATCCGATACGCTGTCCCTGTTTCGTCAGCGCTACCCGGATGTGCATATTCTCACCCGCGAGACCAATACCCGCGAACAGATTGTCCCGCTGAGCGAGGGAGCCCTCGACCTCGGCCTGTTGCGCAATACCCAACTGCCGGACACCCTGGCGTGGCAGCGAGTGCTGCGCGAGCCGCTGCTGGCGATGGTCCCGGCGGACCATCCGCTGGCCCGCCAGCCCTCGGTCAGCCTGGCGGCGCTGGCGCGGGAGCCGTTCGTCTTTTTCGACCCGCACGTCGGTACCGGCCTGTATGACGATATCCTTGGCCTGCTGCGCCGCTACGGCCATACGCCGGTGATTGCCCAGGAGGTGGGGGAGGCGATGACCATTATTGGCCTGGTGGCCGCCGGGCTGGGGGTGTCGATCCTGCCGGCCTCCTTTCAGCGCGTGCAGCTCAGCGAAATGCGCTGGCTGCCGATTGACGAACAGGATGCGGTGTCGGAGATGTGGCTGGTGTGGTCGAAACACCATGAGCAGGGGGCGCTGGCAAAACGCTTTCGTGACACGCTGCTGGCCTGGAAAAACGAGCGCAATTGAGGCAAAAAGGGGCTGGAAATGTGCGGTAAATCACAAGGCTAAGCAAAAATTTGACGTTCACCATCGAAGTGCTTCACCATAGCCGAAAGTTTATTTCGAAGCGCGAAAATAAAGGGAGTCAATGGTGGTAGCGGATAGTCAACCAGGCCATATCGATCAAATTAAGCAGACCAATGCGGGCGCCGTCTATCGCCTGATTGATCAGCTCGGCCCGGTATCGCGTATCGACCTCTCCCGATTTGCGCAACTGGCGCCCGCCAGCATCACCAAAATTGTCCGCGAGATGCTGGAAGCGCATCTGGTGCAGGAGACCGAGATTCAGGAGCCCGGCAGCCGCGGGCGCCCGGCGGTGGGTCTGATGGTGGAAACCGAGGCCTGGCACTATCTGGCGGTGCGTATCAGCCGCGGCGAGATCCACCTTTCGCTGCGCGATTTAAGCAGCCAGCTGGTGGTGGAGGAGCAGCTGGAGCTGGCCCTTACCGACAGCACGCCGTTTCTGACGCGGATAATCGACCATATCGATCGCTTCTTTATTCGCCACCAGAAGAAGCTGGAACGCCTCACCTCCATCGCCATAACGATGCCGGGTATCATTGATACCGAAAACGGCATTATTCATCGCATGCCGTTTTATGAAGAGGTCAAAGACGTCCCGTTGGGCGAAACGCTGGCCAACCATACCGGGGTGCCGGTCTATATTCAGCATGACATTAGCGCCTGGACCATGGCGGAATCGCTGTTTGGCGCCTCGCGCGGCGCCCGGGACGTCATTCAGGTGGTGATCGATCATAACGTCGGCGCCGGGGTTATCACCGACGGACGTCTGCTGCACGCCGGCAGCAGCAGCCTCGTGGAGATCGGTCATACCCAGGTCGACCCCTACGGCAAACGCTGCTACTGCGGCAACCATGGCTGTCTGGAAACGATCGCCAGCGTGGAGAGCGTGCTGGAGCTGGCTCAGATGCGGATGGCGCAGTCGATGAGCTCGCTGCTGCATCAGCGTCCTCTGAGCGTGGAGTGGCTGTGCCAGGCGGCCTTGCAGGGCGACCTGCTGGCCCGGGACATTATCAGCGGCGTCGGTCATCACGTCGGTCGCATTCTGGCGATCATGGTCAATCTGTTTAACCCGCAGAAAATCCTGATCGGCTCGCCGTTTAACCTGGCGGCAGACATTCTTTTTCCGGCAATTTCCAGCTGCATTCGGCAACAATCACTCCCGGCCTACAGCCAGCATATCGCGGTTGAAAGCACCCAGTTCTCCAACCGCGGAACGATGGCTGGCGCGGCGCTGGTCAAGGATGCGCTCTATAACGGATCCTTACTCATACGACTGTTACAGGGTTAACATTTTTTCATAGTCACACCAAAAATTGCGCTATCTCAAGCTGACCCCCAGCGGCTTCACGTAGACTTTGCCCACTGTTGATTATTTCTCTCCCGTATATTTCATCGACAAAACTGTGGGGTTAGTGATGTTTAAGCGTTTCTTTATTACAGGTACAGACACCTCTGTCGGGAAGACAGTGGTTTCCCGTGCGCTGTTGCAGGCACTTGCTGCCAGAGGCAAAAGCGTGGCCGGGTACAAGCCTGTGGCGAAGGGCAGCAAAGAGACGCCGGACGGTTTGCGTAATAAAGACGCGCTGGTGCTGCAGAGCGTCTCCACGCTGGCGTTACCCTATGAAGCTGTCAATCCCATCGCCTTAAGCGAAGACGAAAGCAGCGTGGCGCACAGCTGCCCGATCAACTACGGTCTGCTGTCGGATGGTTTGCAGCGGCTGGCCGGGCAGGTTGAACACGTGGTGGTTGAAGGCACCGGCGGCTGGCGCAGCCTGATGAACGACCTGCGACCGCTCTCCGAATGGGTGGTACAGGAGCAGCTCCCGGTGCTAATGGTGGTGGGGATCCAGGAAGGGTGCATCAACCATGCGCTGCTGACGGCCCAGGCGATCGCCAATGACGGGCTGCCGCTGATCGGCTGGGTGGCCAACCGCATCAACCCCGGTCTGGCGCACTACGCCGAAATCATTGATGTGCTCAGCAAAAAGCTGCCGGCGCCGCTCATTGGCGAGCTGCCGTATCTGCCGCGCGCCGAACAGCGTGAGCTAAGCCGCTACGTCGACTTAGACATGCTCGGCAACGTGATGGCGATAGATCGAATCCCGGCGTAACGTCCGCGACAGCACCGACGCCACCACGCAGGTGATCAGCAGGCCGGGCAGCAGCACATACTGCCCGGTCATCTCACAAATCATCAGAGTCGACATGATTGGCGCATGGGTAGTGGCGGCAAGAAACGCCGCCATGCCGGTCAGTCCCATCATCATAGCCATCTCCTGCCCCCCCGGTAGCCACAGCCCGCTGAAGCGGGCCAATAGCATGCCCATCGCCAGGCCGACAAACAGCGTGGGGGTAAACACCCCGCCCGGCGCGCCGGAGCCACTGCTGGCCAGCACCGCCAGCAGTTTGCACAGGAATACCGCCACCAGCAGCGCGCCGGGCGGGGGCAGCAGCAGATAGCTTTGCACCACGCTGTAGCCGTTGCCCCACACCGCCGGCGTGATGAGCGATAAGCCGCCGACGATCAGACCGCCCAGCGCCAGCTGCCACGGCGGCGCCAGTTTCAGCCTGACGAACCCGCGGTGGCTGTATTCCATCAGCCAGATAAACAGCGGCCCGCACAGTCCGGCCAGCAGTCCGGTGGCGAGCATCAGGCCATAGTGCAGCGCGCTGAGATCCTGCTGCAGGACAACATGGTACAACGGCGCGGCGCCGCCGTTGAGAAACTGGGTCAGCAGCAGGGCGATCACTGCCGAGATCACTACCGGCCCAAGCGAGGCCAGCATCAGCGTGCCAAACAGAATTTCAGCGATAAACAGGCTGCCGGCCAGTGGAGCATGATAGGCGCTGGCCATCCCGGCGGCGGCGCCGCAGGCGACCCACAGTTTCCATTCGGCCTGCGGCGTGAAGCGGTGGGCGAACAGCGAGGCCGCCAGCGCGGCCAGCAGGATCATGGCGCCTTCCCGGCCAATCGCGCTGCCGGTGACCACCACCAGCAGCGAGGCCAGCGACTTCACCAGGCTTGCCGGCGTATCGAAGCAACCGTCTCCGGTCTCCAGGGCTTCCATATAATCGGTGGCGGCGTGCGGGCGGGCAACGCGGCGTCGTTGCCACAGCCAGAGAAGTGCCCCTGCCGCCAGTCCCCCCAGCGCCGGGGTAATCAGCCGTCGCCACGCCGGCAGCGACTGCGCGGCGTTGACCAGGCTCCCGCTGTCGTTACCGAGAAACAGCGTTTCCAGCACCACCATGGCATGGCGAAACAGGGCCACCGCCAGGGCGGCGAGAAGGCCAATCAGCGTGGCGATCAGCAGGCGACGAAACATCACCTGCACCTCAGGATAGGGATGAAGACGGTGCATCGGTCACAGCGAGATTGGGAAAACATGGCCTTATTGTGATAGGGAATAAACTTATATGCAAAAGCGATAAGTGCGGGGCACGGAGAGCGGAGCCATCAAGGAAACCGCGCCGACTCCCGGCGCGGCAAAGGGATTAGCGATAGAGCGGCTTTTCCGCCACCGCGAGGGGCAGACCTGCCTGCCACTGCGCCAGGGTCGCCTGCGCCAGCTGGCCCAGCGCCTGGTAGAAGGGGTGGGCGGCATGTTCGACAAAGACGCTCAGGAAGCGCCCGGACCACGGCAGCAGATGCCAGGCCAGCAGCTGGGCAAACAACGCCTCCTGTTCCGTTTCGCACAGCCACGCCGCCAGCAGCAGCAGGGTGCCGAAATGGTCTTCCGGCTCGTTGCGTTCGGCGTCCAGTGCGATGCCGTTCGCGCGCATCCATTCGCGCAGGGCCAGTGTGGATTCGCCGAACAGCACCGACTCTTTATCCAGCCAGACGGATCCCCATGGCGGCGCCGGCAGGGCCCACGGTCCGATAAACAGGCGCTGCCAGGCTTCCGGCAACGACTCTTCAACCGACGCGGCAAACCCCGATGCCAGCGGGGCGGCAACCGGGAAGGGCCACTGTTGCTGCCAGCTGCCGTCCTGGAAGGCGGCCACCAGCGGCGCGATTTGCGGGCTATTCGGCGCATAAGAGAACAACGCGCCCAGGGTACGGGCGCTTAAGGCGACAGCGTCGCGGTGAGGGAACGGCATCATCACTTATTCCTTTCTGCGGCGCGCGCCGGCGCGCCGTCTCATTAACGGGCAACCGCCATACCGACGGTCATATGGAGCCCATAAAACAGGCCGCGGCCAATAAATTCCGCGATCAGGACCAGCAACAGACCGGCCAGCAGCCCCGCAGCGCGCGGCGGCTGACGGCGGATCAGCGGACACAGCCAGCAGCCAAGTCCCAGCGCCAGCAGGATCAGACGTAAGGCCTGCAGTCTGCCGTAATCCGGCAGCAGGGTGGCCGCCTGCTGAACGGCGCTGTGAATGGCGCCGAGCCCGGCGCTTTGCATCACGATAATCGCGGCGCTGATGACCAGCGCGGCCACGCTCAGCCCGGCAATAAACCAGACGTTAACGTCGACTTTCGCCATACGCAGCAGCAGGGCGGCGAACAGCGGCCCGCTGAGGAGTACCGTCAGGAAGAAGGCGCTGGTGGTGTAGCCAGTGTACCATGTCGGCACGGTATCGATTTGATAAACCCGGGTCATCGCCAGCACAAACACCAGCCCCAACAGCAGGGCGATCGCCAGCCAGACTTTCCCCAGCGCCGCCGGCATTTTTTCCAGCACGGCCAGCAGCCACCAGAATCCGCCCACGACGAAAAACAAGGCGCCGCTGGCGATTTCGTTGCTCAGCGCCGAGGCGCCGACGCGATTCAGCGAGTTAAACGCCCGCAGCGGCGAACCGAGATGCATCACTGAGGCGAGAAAACCGATCCCCATCAGCAGCCAGATAAAAAACATGCTGCGCACCAGCCGCTGCCGCGCTTCGCGCTGGTCAGCCAGCGCCAGCCAGACCAGACCGCTGACGAGGGTCGCGCCGACCACGCATTGCCCCAGTACCGTAAACAGCACCAGCGGCCATTCCTGCCATCCGCTTCCCATCTCACACCTCCTTCGGATTTGCCAGATAACCGGTGGTATCGCCACACGGCCGGGCGTTGCGGTTAGGTTTGATCGCGATGCTCGGCTGAGTGAAGTGCGCCGAGGGCAGCGGGGCCACCGCCGCTAGCTGGCCGTGCTTAGCGCGCAGTTCGGCAATGGGGCCGAAATCGAGCGCCCGCAGCGGGCAGGACTCGACGCAGATCGGCTTTTTCCCTTCGGCGACGCGCTCGTGGCAGCCGTCGCACTTGGTCATATGGCCTTTGTCGGCGTTATACTGCGGCGCGCCGTACGGGCAGGCCATATGACAGTAGCGGCAGCCGATGCACACCTCTTCATCCACCACCACAAAACCGTCTTCGCGCTTGTGCATCGCTCCGCTCGGGCAGACCTTGGTGCAGGCCGGATCGGCGCAGTGGTTACAGGCGATGGAGAGGTAATAGGCGAACACGTTCTGCTGCCAGACGCCGTTGTCCTCCTGCCAGTCGCCGCCGGCGTACTCATAGATGCGACGGAAGCTGACCTCCGGAGTCAGGTTCTTATAGTCCTTACAGGCCAGCTCGCAGGTTTTGCACCCGGTACAGCGAGCGGAGTCGATAAAGAATCCATATTGCGTGCTCATGGTTTACTCCTTAAACCTTCTCGATGTCGACCAGGTTGGTATGCTGCGGATTCCCTTTCGCCAGCGGCGACGGGCGATGGGTGGTCAGGGTATTCATGCAGGCGCCATGGTCAACCCGGTCCCCGGCCATATTGGCGTCGTGCCACGCGCCCTGGCCCATCGCCGACACGCCCGGCATGATGCGTGGCGTCACTTTCGCCGGCAGCCGGACTTCGCCGCGCTGGTTGAACACCCGCACCAGATCGCCGTTTTTAATCCCGCGTTTTTCCGCGTCCAGCGGGTTGATCCACACTTCCTGACGGCAGGCGGCCTGCAGCACGTCCACGTTGCCGTAGCTGGAATGGGTGCGCGCCTTATAGTGAAATCCAAACAGCTGCAGCGGATACTGGCTGCGCAGCGGATCGTCCCAGCCTTCAAATGTGGAGGCATAGACCGGCAGCGGGCTGATGACTTCGTCTTTCTCCAGCTGCCAGCGGGCGGCAATTTCGGCGAGCCGGCTGGAGTAGATCTCAATTTTGCCGGACGGGGTTTTGAGCGGATGCGCTTCAGGATCGCGGCGGAAGTCGCGATAGGCGACGAAGTGGCCGTTCGGGTCCTTGCGCTTGTAGATGCCCATTCGCTTCAGCTCATCGTAGGCCGGCAGCGCCGGATCTTTCGCCACCATTTTGGCGTACAGATGCTGCAGCCACTGCGCCTGAGTACGTCCCTCGGTAAAACGCTGGTAGACATCGTCGCCGAGCCGTTTCGCCACTTCGCTTAAGATCCAGTAAATCGGTTTGCGTTCAAACTTCGCCGAGGTGGCGGGCTGGATGAAAATCAGATAGCCCATATTGCCGGCGTAATCGTTGGGAATAATATCTTCCTGCTCAACGGTCATCAGGTCGGGCAGCAGCAGGTCGGCGTATTTCGCCGACGAGGTCATAAAGTTGTCGATGACCACGATGGTTTCGCACTTGCTTTCGTCCTGCAGGATCTCGTGGGTCTTATTGATGTCGGAGTGCTGGTTGATGAGGGTATTGCCCGCGTAGTTCCACAGGAACTTGATCGGCACATCCAGCTTCTCTTTGCCGCGCACGCCGTCGCGGGTGGCGGTCATCTCCGGGCCTCGAGCGATGGCGTCGGTCCAGGTGAAGCAGGAGATGGCGGTTTTCACCGGGTTTTCCAGCACCGGCAGACGCTCGATGGTGATGGTGTAGGTCGATTCGCGGGCGCCGCTGTTGCCGCCGTTGATGCCGACGTTGCCGGTTAAGATCGGCAGCATGGCGATCGCCCGGGCGGAGAGTTCGCCGTTGGCCTGGCGCTGCGGCCCCCAGCCCTGGCAGATGTAGGCCGGTTTGCTCATGCCGATGTCGCGCGCCAGCTTAATGATGCGATCGGCGGGGATGCCGGTGATACGCGAAGCCCACTGCGGCGTTTTGGCGACGCCGTCGTCGCCCTCTCCAAGAATATACGCTTTGTAGTGGCCGTTTGCCGGCGCCCCGGCCGGCAGCGTCTTCTCATCGTAGCCGACGCAGTATTTATCAAGGAACGGCTGATCCACCAGATTTTCGTTAATCAACACCCAGGCGATACCGGCGACCAGCGCGGCGTCTGTGCCGGGGCGAATGGGGATCCACTCATCTTCGCGACCGGCGGCGGTATCGGTGTAGCGCGGATCGATAACGATCATCCGCGCGTGGGAGCGCTCGCGGGCCTGTTCCAGATACCAGGTAATGCCGCCGCCGCTCATGCGGGTTTCCGCCGGGTTGTTGCCGAACATCACCACCAGCTTACTGTTTTCAATATCCGAAGTGCTGTTGCCGTCGTTACTGCCGTAGGTGTAGGGCATGGCGCAGGCGATCTGCGCGGTGCTGTAGGTACCGTACTGGTTAAGCGAGCCGCCGTAGCAGTTCATCAGCCGCGCCACCGGCGAAGCGGAGGGCGAGGAGCGGGTCATGTTCCCGCCGACAATTCCTGATGAGTAGTTAATGTACACGGCTTCGTTGCCATATTGCGCGACGACGCGTTTCAGACGGTCAGCAAGGGTATCCAGCGCTTCCTGCCAGCTGATACGCTCAAATTTGCCTTCTCCGCGTTTGCCGACGCGCTTCATCGGATAGTTAAGGCGATCCGGGTGGTTGATGCGCCGGCGAATCGAACGCCCGCGCAGGCAGGCGCGGACCTGATGATCGCCGTAGCGGTCGTCGCCGGTGTTATCCGTTTCCACGTAGACCACTTCATCATCACGCACGTGCAGCCGCAGGGCGCAGCGGCTGCCACAGTTGACCGAACAGGCGCCCCAGACAATGCGGGTGTTGTCGCCGGCAGCCTGCTGGACCGCCGCCGCGGCGCTGCGCAGCGTAAAGGGCAGGGGAAGCCCGCCGGCGGCCAGCGCCAGAGTACCGAGGGCTGTGGATTTTAGTAGCGCGCGTCGGGTGACGCCGCCGGAAGATTCCTGATTCGACATTGCTCACTCCATGATAGTTATGCTGGGCGGAGAAGGGCCGCCGCGTCATTAACAGACGCCGGGGTGAGCGATAATACGTTATGGGTCGCCGGCAGATCTTATCCCTGGTCAATGCAGGGATAAGATCTTTCGTTTGAAAGCGAGGCGGGTTTACTGAGCGTCGTTTTCGGCGGGACTGTCGCTGTTACGGGTGTAGGTGATTTTGAAGGTGTCGTTGGCGCAATGACCCACCACCTGAGCGCCGGGTTGGTCCGCCTGGTCGTTTGGCACGATGGCCAGACTGAAGGCCGTTTCCGGTACGCCATTGTTAATGATCTTCTGTTGAATATCATTTTTGACCCGTTCACAGGAGTCGGGGGCCGCCAGCACGGTCGTGGAGCACAGCAGCAGCGCGGCGCCTGTCCAGAGGGATAGTTTCATCTTACGCTCCTTATCGATGTTATCCAGATTTAAGCATAGCAGAACTGGTGTAAACAATTGTATTTGCTAATATGATTGGATGTACACAAAAGGAATCATCTGTGAAAAGACTGTATTGGCTGATCCCGGCAGCGCTGCTGCTGACGGCGTGCGACCGCGAAAGCGCCCCGGAAGCCTTCACCCCGGAGATGGCGAGTTTTTCCAATGAGTTTGAGTTCGATCCGCTGCGCGGTCCGGTGAAGGATTTTAGCCAGACGTTACTGGACGAACACGATGTGGTGGTCAAGAAGGTGAGCGCGCAGCTGTCAAAAGAGGGATGTTTCGATCTGCTGACGCTGGAGGATGTGGAGAATAACACCGGCGCCACGCTGCTGCTGGACGCCAACTATTACGTCGATGGCCGCACCCATGAAAAGCGGCTGCGTCTGCAGGGGAAATGTCAGCTGGCGGAGATGCCCGCCACCGGCGTGAGCTGGGAAACGGATGATAACGGCTTTATTATCAGCGCCCGCGGCAAAGAGACTACCGCCACCTACCGTTACGACAGCGATGGCTATCCGCTGGGGAAAACCACCACCGCCAAAGAGGAGCGATTTACCGTCGCCTCCACGCCGTCGAAGGATCCGCGCAAGAAAATGGACTATACCGCCATCAGCACCTTCAACGACCGCACGCTGGGCACGGTGCGCCAGACCTGCGACTACGATCGCCATGACAATCCGCTGAGCTGTGAGCTGCAGGTGATCGATGAAAGCGTCCAGCCGCCGCTGACCCGTCACTACACGATTAAAAACCGCATTGATTATTACTGAGCCGTCGGCTTCAGCAGAGACGGGCCCGGCGTTTTGTGTTCCGCCAGATACTGATGCTGGAACAGACACATGCGGATGGTGTTGCGGTACTCGCCGTTAATGAAAAACTCATGGATCAGTTCACCCTCGACCATAAAGCCGAGCTTGCGGTAAATATGGATCGCTTTTTCATTCTCTTTATCCACAATCAGATACAGCTTATACAGATTGAGCACGGTAAAGCCATAGTCCATCGCCAGCCGCGCGGCGCGGGTGGCGAGGCCTTTTCCCTGGAAGTCGGGTGAGATGATGATCTGAAATTCGGCCCGGCGGTGCACATGGTTGATTTCCACCAGCTCCACCAGTCCGGCCTTATCGCCATTGCATTCGATCACAAAGCGACGCTCGCTTTGATCGTGAATATGCTTGTCGTACAGATCGGAAAGCTCAACGAAGGCTTCATAGGGCTCTTCAAACCAGTAGCGCATCACGCTGGCGTTGTTGTCGAGCTGGTGAACAAAGCGCAAATCTTCGCGCTCAAGGGGGCGGAGTCTGACGTGTAGCGCGTCGGTCATGGGAATTCCTGTGGTCAAAGCGGAAAAGAGGGTACTGAAAGGCGGCGCCCGCAGGCGCCAGCGTGCTCAGGGATTGATCGCCCGGCCGGTGCGGCGGTCAAGGCAGCGCAGGGTGTTTGGTTCCCAGTAGGCATTGACGTTGGCGCTCTTCTGGCAGTTATCCTGCGCGTCAAAGGCGACATCGGTTTTGTCCCACTCTTTTTCCGCCCGTTTGTTCACCTTCTGGCGCAGGCTGCGGGTGTCGTTCCATTGCTCTTTTTCCATCGACGCCTGCTGACGGCTTTGCGCGCTGTCGCCGGACTCAATCACCAGCCGATCGGTGGCCGCGAACGAGCTGGAGGTATAGACGACGGCGCTTAACGCCAGAATGGCGGTCAGGCACCAGCGTTTGTTCAGTGTCATGTTCATCACGGTTTCCTTTAAGTGATGGGTTAACCCTCAGGTTAAGTTTACTACAGCTCTTTTGCCGGGCATAGCCGACGAAACAGCGTAGGGAAAGGGCTATTATCGCGTAGAATAGTTCAACGCTTTGTCTCTTTTACGAATCTTTTAATGCTCAAAACAACGCTGCTGTTCTTTGCCACCGCCCTGTGTGAAATCGTCGGCTGCTATCTGCCGTGGCTATGGTTAAAGCGCGGGGCCACGCCGCTGCTGCTGATCCCCGCCGGCCTGGCGCTGGGTCTGTTCGTCTGGCTCCTGACGCTCCATCCGACCGCCAGCGGGCGGGTATATGCCGCCTACGGTGGCGTGTACGTTTGTACCGCATTGCTCTGGCTGCGGGTCGTTGATGGAGTCAAATTAACCCATTATGACTGGGCAGGCGCGGCCATCGCCCTGTGCGGCATGCTGATCATCGTGGCGGGCTGGGGACGAGCGTAAGCCCGCCTTGTGTGATCCCTGCCACTTTTTTAAACCCTAATTCTTGTATGGTAGTCGACCTGTTGCCTTACTTATCAGACATCATATTGGGTTATGACTCTGTAAGGAATCACGATGGCTATTGAGACATTTGCCCCACAGGCGGGCGCGACGCCGCTGCGCATCCGTCGGGTGCAGAAGATCACCCTGACGCTGCTGTTTATCGCCGGGATCGTTAACTTTCTTGACCGCTCTTCCCTGAGCGTCGCCGGGGAGGCGATACGCGCCGATCTGGGTCTGAGCGCCACCGAGTTCGGGGTGCTGCTCTCCGCTTTTTCGCTCTCCTATGGCTTCGCGCAACTGCCCTCGGGCATTTTGCTGGATCGCCTCGGACCGCGGGTTGTGCTGGGCGCCGGGCTGATATTCTGGTCAGCGATGCAGGCCCTGACCGGGATGGTCAATTCATTCTCGCATTTTATTCTGCTGCGCATTGGCCTCGGGATCGGTGAAGCGCCGTTTATGCCCGCCGGCGTGAAATCGATCAACGACTGGTATGCGCAAAGAGAGCGCGGCACGGCGGTGGGGATATTTAACTCCTCGACGGTGCTGGGGCAAGCCATCGCCCCGCCGGCCCTGGTCATCATGCAGCTGGCCTGGGGCTGGCGGACAATGTTTGTGGTGATTGGTTTGGCCGGTATTCTGGTCGGCCTGTGCTGGTATGTGGGATACCGTAACCGGCGGCAATTCACTCTCCAGGAAGAGGAACAACGCTATCTGGCCAGCGAGGAGGCGGCCCGGCCGGCGCTGAAACTGAGCGAATGGCTGGCGCTGTTTAAACGGCGTACCACCTGGGGGATGATCCTCGGCTTCTCCGGGGTGAACTATACCGGCTGGCTATATATCGCCTGGCTGCCCGGCTATTTGCAGGCTCAGCAGGGGTTAAGCCTGGCGCGCACCGGCTGGGTGGCGGCGATCCCGTTCCTCGCCGCGGCGGTGGGGATGTGGGTCAATGGTCTGGTGGTCGACGCCCTGGCGCGCAGAGGCTACGACCTGGCGAAAACCCGCAAAACGGCGATCGTTGCCGGTCTGGTGCTGTCGGCGCTGGGAACGCTGCTGGTGGTGCAATCGTCCACGCCGACCCAGGCGGTGGCGTTTATCTCCATGGCGCTGTTCTGCGTCCATTTCGCTGGCACCTCGGCCTGGGGATTGGTACAGGTGCTGGTGGCGGAGCATAAAGTGGCGTCGGTGGCGGCGATCCAGAACTTTGGCAGCTTTGTGTTTGCCTCCTTCGCGCCGATAGTCACCGGCTGGGTCGTGGATACCACCCATTCTTTCAATCTGGCGCTGGTGATCGCCGCCGGGGTGACCTTCGCCGGGGCGCTGTGCTACTTCTTTATCGTCAAAACCCGCATCGATTAACCGACCAGGAAGCCACAGGCCCGCAGGGAGGCGCGGCCTGCGCCATGTTCCATCTTCTCTTACCGCTTCGCGGCGGATTTTCTCCTGCCATCCCAGAGATTTTGTGATCGCTCGCCAGCGACCACAACCCGCCAAATGCTTCTTGTATGGTAGTTGACAGAAATCAAAGATGTTATACCAATTGCGTGAGATGGTTGAGGCACAAAGGCATTCTCCTCGAGAGTTCTCCCAGAGAATGGTTGATGAGCCACATAACAACGAGAGTCATCATGGAAAACACCCTCTTAACCGCTAACGCCATACAGCCGGACTACGATCGCCGCGCGCTGGTCCCCCGTATCGTCCATCTGGGTTTTGGCGCGTTCCACCGCGCCCATCAGGCGGTCTACGCCGATATACTGGCCAGCGAGCACGGCAGCGACTGGGGCTACACTGAAGTCAACCTGATTGGCGGCGAGCAGCAGATCGCCGATCTCCGGCAGCAGGATCTGCTGTACACCGTGGCAGAAATGTCCGCCGACGCGTGGACCGCGCGCGTGGTCGGGGTGGTGAAGCAGGCGCTGCACGCCCAGGTCGATGGTCTCAAGGCCGTGCTTTCGGCGATGTGTGAGCCACAGGTGGCCATTGTCTCCCTGACCATTACCGAGAAAGGCTATTGCCATTCGCCAGCCAGCGGCGAGCTGCAGCTCGATCACCCGCTGATCGCCGCCGATCTCGCTAACCCGCGCCAGCCGAAATCGGCAGTGGGCGTGGTGGTGGCGGCCTTAGCGCGTCGCCGGGAGGCAGGGCTGTCGGCCTTTACCGTGATGTCCTGCGATAACATGCCGGAAAACGGTCATGTGATGCGCAACGTCGTCTGCGCCTACGCCCGGGCGCTGGACGCGGACCTCGCCGCATGGATAGAACAGAATGTCACCTTTCCGTCGACCATGGTGGACCGTATTGTCCCGGCGGTGACGGCGGAAACCCTCGATAAAATTGAACAGCTGACCGGCGTGCGCGATCCGGCTGGCGTGGCCTGCGAGCCTTTCCGCCAGTGGGTGATTGAGGATAACTTTGTCGCCGGACGTCCACAGTGGGAGAAAGCGGGGGCGGAGCTGGTCGCCGATGTGGTGCCTTTCGAAGAGATGAAGCTGAGGATGCTCAACGGCAGCCATTCGTTCCTCGCCTATCTCGGCTATCTGGCCGGTTATCAGCATATCAACGACTGTATGCAGGATGACAACTACCGCCGCGCGGCGCTGGCGCTGATGCTGGACGAGCAGGCTCCGACCTTGAAAGTGCAGGGGGTGGATCTGTCACACTATGCCAGTCTGCTGATTGACCGTTACTGCAATCCGGCGCTCAAACACCGTACCTGGCAGATTGCCATGGACGGTAGCCAGAAGCTGCCGCAGCGCATGCTGGACTCGGTACGCTGGCACCTGGCGCACCAGCATGACTTCACGCTGCTGGCGCTGGGCGTGGCGGGCTGGATGCGCTATGTCGGCGGTGTTGACGACGCCGGCCAGACGATCGAAATTTGCGATCCGCTGCTGCCGGTGATCAAGGAGGCGGTAGCCGCCAGCGCCGATGGCGAAGCGCGCGTCAAAGCGCTGTTGGGCATTGAGGCCATCTTCGGCCGTGAGCTGCCGCAGGAAGCGCGGTTCGTTTCGGCGGTGACCCGCGCCTATGTTGCGCTGCAGCGTCAGGGGGCCAAAGCCACCGTTGCCGCATGGGCTGAGGCGCAATAATCGTTTATTTCCGGTGTCGGTCATGAGGTCGACACCGGCTCTTCTGCTGTTTCCGCACGGTTCCGCTGATATTTCATTTTTTGCTGTCGATCGCTTTTAGCAGACTAAAAATATGATCGAACGCAATGTCCTTACATAACTCTATATTTCCCTGATTTACTAAAGATAATTAGCTGTTATTTTTCCGAATAAAGGCTGGTCATTCACCGCAAAAATGGCATAGTTAAGTTATTGAAAAATCACTTTCTCTGGAAAAGGAGTGCGGGCCATGTATAAAAAGATTTTATTGCCTGTTGATGTTTTTGAAATGGATTTAAGCGATAAGGCAGTGCGTCACGCGGAATTTCTCGCGTCGGCGGAAAATGGCGAAATCACCTTGCTCAACGTTCTGCCGAACAGCAGCCGTTCGTTATTACGCGGGTTTACGGCGGATATTCGTAAATTCGAAGCCTATATGCAGGAAGAGTCGGAGAAAAAGATGCGCGAGGTGGCGCGACTGTTCGACATACCGATGTCGCGGATCCATACCCGGGTCGTCTTTGGTAACGTGCGCGATGAAATTCTGGCTATCAGTAACAACGAAGCGTTCGATGTGATAGTGATTGGCTCCCGCAAACCGGGGATCTCCACCCATCTGCTGGGCTCCAACGCCGAATCCATTTTGCGCTACGCCAAAACGCCGGTGCTGGTGGTCAGATAATCCTTTCCATTACGACGGCTGCGTCTGCCTTATTTCGCAGCCGTCTGATCCTTACTCTTCGCTAAACCAGTCGCGATTCTCCTGGCGGATCAACAGCACGGATTCGCTGATTTCATGCAAATGAATACTCATGGCTTTCTCGACCG
The DNA here is from genome assembly GCF_040064755.1 of Klebsiella sp. GB_Kp056. Classification (NCBI taxonomy): domain Bacteria; kingdom Pseudomonadati; phylum Pseudomonadota; class Gammaproteobacteria; order Enterobacterales; family Enterobacteriaceae; genus Klebsiella; species Klebsiella sp. GB_Kp056. The sequence continues at coordinate 91,510 of NZ_JBEAJA010000037.1, forward strand.
CCTCGGCGTCGCGTTTTTCCAGCGCGGTGAAAATTTCATGATGCTGGCGCAGCAGCATCTCCGGGGAGGAGACATGGTCGAGGCTCATGTAGCGCACGCGGTCAATAGCGGCTTTGATGTTTTCCACCGTATCCCAGGCCAGCTGACAATCGGCAATAACTGACAACTTCTGGTGAAATTCATCATCAAGCAGGAAAAAGTCGTTTAACTGCTGACGGTCGACGGCAATACGCTGCTGATGAAGATTCTGCTCCAGCTGATAGACTTGCTCATCGTTAATCATGCCAGCGGCACGGCGGACCACCGCGCATTCAATCGCCTGGCGGACAAAGCAACCATTGCGCACCTGAGACAGGGAAATTTTGTTGACGTAGCTGCCGCGCTGGGGACGGATCTGGATAAGTCCATTCTCCGCCAGCTTAATAAAGGCCTCGCGCACCGGCTGACGAGATACCGCAAAACGCACGGAGACTTCTTTCTCCGACAGCGGCGTGCCAGGCGGGATCAGGCAGTGAACGATATCCCGGCGGAGGATGCGATAAATTTGCTGATTGACGGGTTGCGTCGGATTCAGTTGCGATTCTGCGGCCATTGATGGTTACTTTTTATGGGGTTATGCGCACTATTTTACGCGTTTTTTGCGGTTCCGCCCATACCCGGCCAGCAGGCCGGGTGGCTGACGGTTAGCCCTGGCGGTGAACGCTGAGTCCGGCAAAGCTCTGGCTCACCGGCATCATCTCCAGGGTGTTGATGTTGACGTGTTTCGGCAGGGTGGCCACCCACCAGACCGCCTCGGTCACATCTTCCGGCGTCAGGGCTTCGGTGTTCTCGTAGGTTTTACCGGCTTTGGCGTCATCGCCTTTAAAGCGGACGTTCGAGAACTCGGTGCCGCCCACCAGACCCGGCTCGATGTCGGTGACGCGCACCGCGGTGCCGTGCAGGTCGGTGCGAAGATTGAGGCTGAACTGACGGACGAAGGCTTTGGTCGCCCCATAGACGTTACCGCCGGCGTAAGGCCAGCAGCCTGCCGTGGAGCCGATGTTGATGATGTGGCCGCGATTGCGCGCCACCATGCCCGGCAGGACGGCGCGGGTCATGTACACCAGCCCTTTATTATTGGTGTCGATCATATCTTCCCAGTCTTCCACGCTGGCGCGGTGCGCCGGCTCCAGACCGAGCGCCAGACCCGCGTTGTTCACCAGCACATCGATTGCCTGCCACTCGGCGGGCAGGTCGGCAATCAGCGTCTCAATAGCGGCGCGGTTGCGAACGTCCAGTTGCGCGATATACAGATTATCGCCCAGCTCGTCTTTCAGCGTCTTCAGGCGCTCTTCGCGACGTCCGGTCGCAATCACTTTATGACCGTTAGCGACAAAACGGCGAGTAATACTTTCACCAAAACCGGCAGTGGCGCCGGTGACCATGATAATCATCTTACTGTTCCTCAACGCTTTTTGTGTTTTCATACCATAGCACGCACAGGCGGCGACCGGTAACGGAAATCATTGCGACCCCTTAAGGAGAAGCCTAATCTTACAGGATAAGCCTGTACAGGAGAGAAAGATGTCCGAACAAAACCCCTTTTTTAGCGTCAGTCTGTTGCCTTACCAGGCGCCGCGGTTTGATCTGATTGAAGACAGTCACTATCGGCCGGCGTTTGATGAGGGCGTCCGGCAGCAGCGAGAGGAGATCCGCGCCATTATCGACAATCCGCAGCCTGCCAGTTTCGCCAACACGCTCGAGGCGCTGGAGCAGAGCGGACAGCTGCTGGCGCGGGTGACGCGGGTCTTTTTCGCCATGGCCAGCGCCCATACCAACCCTTATCTGCAGACACTGGATGAACAATTTTCCGCCGAGCTCGCCGGGCTGGGGAATGACATCTGGCTCAACGAGGCTTTATTCCAGCGGGTGAACAGCGTCTACGAGCAGCGCGAGACGCTCTCGCTTGACGGCGAATCCCGGCGTCTTCTGACCCTGACATGGCAACGCTTTGTTCACGCCGGGGCAACGCTGGCCCCGGCGCAGAAGGCGGTGCTGCGCGCCCTGAACACCGAAGCGGCCACTTTGCAAAGTCAGTTCCAGCAGCGGCTGCTGGGGGCGGCGAAAAGCGGTGGCCTGGTGGTCGATGACCGGCATCAACTGGATGGCCTGACCGATGAGGAGATAGCGGCTGCGGCCGACGCGGCGCGCGAAAAAGGGCTCGGCGATCGCTGGCTGCTGACGCTGACCAACACCACCCAGCAGCCGCAGCTGCTTGCGCTGCGCGATCGGCAAACGCGGGAGAATCTCTTCGCCGGCGGCTGGACGCGCAATCAACAGGGCGATGAGCATGATACCCGTAGTCTGGTGCTGCGGCTGGCGGCGATCCGCGCGCAGCAGGCGGAACTGCTGGGGGCGGCAAATTACGCCAGCTGGGCGCTGACCGATCAAATGGCGGCTTCTCCGGCGGAGGCATTGGGCTTTATGCGTCAGATCGCGCCGGCGGCGCGGGCGAGGGCGGAACGTGAGCTGGCGGACATCCAGCAGGTGATCGACAACGAAGGCGGGGAGTTTCGCGCGCAGGCATGGGACTGGCTCTACTACAGCGAGCAGGTGCGGCGGGCTGCCTATGCCATTGATGACGCACAGCTCAAACCCTATTTTGCCCTCGAGCGCGTGCTGCAGGACGGCGTCTTCTGGACGGCATCGCAGCTCTTTGGGCTCCGCTTCGTGGAACGCTTTGACATCCCGGTGTACCACCCGGATGTGCGGGTTTGGGAGATTTTCGACCACAATGGCGAAGGGATGGCGCTGTTTTACGGTGATTATTTCGCGCGCGATTCAAAGAGCGGCGGCGCCTGGATGGACGTGTTTGTCGAACAGTCGACCCTGCGGGAGCAGCGCCCGGTTATCTATAACGTCTGCAATTATAGCCGGCCGCAGAGCGGACAGAGCGCGCTGTTGTCATGGGATGAGGTGATCACCCTGTTCCATGAGTTTGGCCACGCCCTGCACGGACTGTTCGCCAGCCAGCGCTATGCCAGCCTCTCCGGGACCAATACCCCGCGGGATTTTGTCGAGTTTCCGTCGCAAATCTTCGAACACTGGGCCAGCCATCCGCAGGTATTCGCCCACTATGCGAAGCACTATCGCTCCGGAGAGCCGATGCCGGAGGCGCTGCGCGACAATATGTTGCGTGCGGCAACCTTCAATAAAGGGTATGACATGAGCGAGTTGCTAGCCGCCGCGCTGCTCGATATGCGCTGGCACACGCTGTCGACCACCGGATTTCCGGACGAGGTGGACACATTTGAGCAGAGGGTACTCCGGGAAGAACACCTCGATCTGGCGGCCGTTCCTCCGCGCTATCGCAGCTGCTACTTCTCCCATATCTTCGGCGGCGGCTATGCGGCAGGCTATTACGCCTATCTGTGGACCCAGATGCTGGCCGACGACGGCTATCAGTGGTTCGTGGAGCAGGGCGGTTTGACCCGAGAGAACGGTCAGCGCTTCCGGGAAGCGATTCTGTCGCGTGGTAATAGCGCTGATTTAGCTGAACTTTATCGCCAGTGGCGCGGACACGATCCAAAGATTGAGCCGATGCTGAAAAATCGCGGGTTGAGCGCATAGGCCATCGGGCGGTGAGAAGCGATCGATTGGGTGTTTTCCTTATCAGGCGCTTTTCACTGGCCATGCTTTGATCGCAGGGGATTGCGCCAGGCGCCGGTCAGGAGAAATAGCGCGAAAATAATCAAATACACATTTAGAGAAAAGCCACTTAATCCCGTTGCGATATCGAGGTAGTCTTTCAATAACGTCATGCAGGTGGTAATAAAACCACCTGCCACGATATCTCTCCCTGGAAAACGGATAAATAAATGGTTTTGATCGTTACTATGCTTATGTTTGCGCTGGCCCTGTCATTTTCGCCAGGTCCGGTTAATATGGTTATTATCTCTTCCGGCGCTGCGCATGGATTCAGAAAAACATTTTCTTTCGTCTCGGGCGCCACTATTGGTTTTACATTGTTACTGGTTTTTATTAGTTTTGGACTCTACGCGGCCATCGCAACGCACCCCTGGTTTTTTAGCTATCTGAATATCGTTGGTTCGTTATTTATCTTGTTTCAGGGCTATAAAATTGCTACTTCACATCCGGAATGGTCACTGAAAAAAGCACAGGCGCCGGGGTTTGCGCAGGGTTTTTTAATGCAATGGCTCAATCCTAAAGCCTGGGCTGCCTGTGCCTCTGGCGTCGCCTTGTTTTCTGAACCCTCGTCGCGCCTGAGTATATCGCTATTTATTATCATCTACTTTTTTGTCTGCTATCTGTCCCTGGCGGCCTGGGCGATATTCGGTGATAAAATGTCAGCGATTCTCAAAAGCAGAGCACAGATCCGCCTGTTTAATCTGGTGATGGGCGGATTATTGTGCATGACTGCGGGTTACATACTGTATTCGCAGTATATTACCTATTCATAGCGGCTGATGTTCAATGGCATTATAGATATAATTAATCAGTTTATAGGCCGCGCCGCTAACTGAAATATTGCCAGGCCATAGGGCATACACTTTTAGCGGGGCTAATGACCAGTCAGGAAGTAGTTCCTGCATGTCGCCGCGGCGGATATCCTCTTCGCAGAGAAAACGCGGCGGAGCGGCCAGGCCAATTTGTTGTCTGGCAAGGGCATAGGCGGCCTCAACACTATCGACATACACGCCGGGTGTATACTTTATTATCGCCTGTTCGCCGTTGCGATGTCTGAACTCGCGCACATTCTCCCTCATCGTCAGCCCAATCCACGGCATTGATTCAAGCATAGCGGGATGATCAATGGGGGGATAGCGCAGGAGAAAGCCCTTTGCTGCCACCAGCTTTCGCGGCAGAACAAACAGGTGCCGTGCCTTGAGAGCGCTATCGGGGAGCTCGCCAATGCGAAAGGCGACATCAATACTGTCGGCAATAATGTCCTCGCGCAGGTCACTATAAGAAATGCTCAGAGCAATATCCGGGTTCTCTTTAATGAAATTTGCAAGATGGTGAGTGAATGGGCTGTTTAAAAAAACGGCAGGTATGGAAATACGCAGCTTACCGGCTGTGGATACCGAACGTTGCTTAAACTCAATGACGCCTTTTTCATAAAGCTCGAGCATCGACCTGGCGGTCTCCAGCACACTTTCGCCATCTTGTGTTAGAGAAAGCTTTCGGGTATTTCTGTAGAGCAAAGCGCTGTTAAGGTTTTTCTCAAGCCTGGATAAATGTGCGCTTGCTGTTGCGGTCGACAACCCTAAGGCCGCGGCGCCGCCTGAAACAGAACCGCTCTCGACAATTTTGGCAAAGACTATCAGGTAGCGGATGTCATCGATCATTTACAGTCCTGTGTTCACTCGGTAACGATATGCGTGGCGCCGACAAAAAGGGATCCCGTTTCCGGATTACCATATCCTATTTTTATTGCCGGAAGTATCTGTTTAATCGCGCTTCTCAGGTTCGCTTGAACGAGTCCCAGGCATCCACAACGGCAGGGAGGGTTCGCGAAGCGTCGCGGGCCACCTCACTCGTCAAGGAGATACGTTTGCTTATTGAGACTCATCGCTTGCGGCTTCGCCCTGTCATGGCTGAAGATGTCGCCGATCTTTACCGAATTTATGGCGATCCGGCGACCAATACCTTTAACCCCGCAGGACCCTACCCGGATATTGACTATGCCAGTACGGTTCTCCAGCGCTGGCTTGCCCACTGGCACGATCGCGGGTTTGGCAACTGGGCCATATCGGCGCGTGATGCTCCGGAAAAAATCATTGGCTTTGGCGGCTTAACTATTCGTCGCTATAACGATGTCATCCTCAACAATCTTGGCTATCGATTCGCAACAGAGGCATGGGGAAAAGGGCTGGCCACCGACCTCGCGACCTCGGCGGTAAGATATGGCTTCGAGGCGATCAAACTCACGGAGATTTCAGCGGTGGTGAGGGCGAATCACCTGGCTTCGCGAAAAGTGCTCGGGAAAGCAGGCTTGAGGTTCATCAACGAGATTGCCGATATAGAAAATGCGCCGCCGAGTCTGCTTTATTCGTTGACCTTAAGCGAGTGGTTAAGCCAGTCGGGGTAACTCGCGGGGGCTTATTGGCAAGGCTGGATCGCACCGCAGCCGGCGCATCCGGCGGGGGATCGGCCACAGAGTTAGGCGCTCACTCTACTGGCTCAATTAACGCTGGCCCCTGATTGTTCACATTGCCGACCGCCCGCGATACCGCGTGCCAGGTGAAATCGTCGGCGGAGACGCTTCCGTCCCTGGCAATCTCCGCCGCATCCGCGCCGGTGAGATCCTGCCTCATCCATTCCCGGGCGGCTTCCGGCGTCAGGACCAGCGGCCGGCGGTCATGTATATCGACAAGACCGCGATCGGCGGCAGCGGTCACCAGCAAAAATCCTTCGGCGCTGTCCCCGCGTTCGAAGGGGGTGCTGCCAATAGCGGCCATAAATATCGGCTGGCCATCCTTCCGCTGGATGAAGTAGGGCTGCTTTTTGTCTCCGACCTTTTTCCATTCAAACCAGCCATCGGCGAAGCAGATCGCCCGCCCGTGCTGCCACAGCGGTTTGAACATCCTGCTGGTGGCAGCGGTTTCAACCCGGGCATTAATCAGCGGTGATTTATCCCACCATCCCGGCGCATAGCCCCAGTGAACGGGATCGAGGTGGAGTTGCTCATTCCTTTCACTCAGGAGTAACACTTTTGTCCCGGGCGCGACGTTATATCGCCCAATGGGCACCGGGTCCCAGAGGATATCGCGTTCGGCCTCTTCTGCGAGAAACGCCAGGTATGCTTCCCGCGTCTGCGCTTGCGCAAAACGTCCGCACATCGCCACCTCCAGCCAGATATCTGAAGGAAAGTATAGTTCAGCAGGGAAGGGGCGCGGTTAGACATGATTTTGAAATCATGCGATTGTGAATTCTTTTCGCAGGCTTATGGCTGACGCTTAGGCACATACTACTTAAGTTGCCTACATTGCAGGCCTTAATTCTGGCCTGAACTATATTAATTGAAGTTACACATTCGCCATGTGAATTTTTATTTCGAAAAAGGGTACGCGGGCGCAAATACTGAGCATTTGTCGCCTGAACAAGAAGTGTGGATGGGGTAGAGGGTGGTGTATTGACCCGCCGCTGCATCAGGTGAATGGCAACGGCGTCCAAAAAGGATTAGTTATCCGGGTTGTTGGAGATGCCTTTCCATACCATCCCCAGACCGATCAACATCGACGCGAAGAGGGCGAACAGGGTGGTAGAGATAAAAATGCCGGTCATAGTGATGCCTCAGAAAGTGCGTATGCAGGTTATTAGGCACGGAGGGAGGTGAAAGGTTCCTTCCCTGACGGCGTAAATTTTCGCCAGGGTCTTCCGGCTGGCGCCAGCGAGGCCAAAGTGATGTCGAGGCCGCCGCAGTTGGCGAAACGATCGTCAGGAGAACCGCATTTCTCGTGGCGCTATTGCAGGGCGACGGGTGAGGGGGCGCGATTCGGGCGTTGACATCCCCTTGAACAAGTAATATATACATGACGCTTCTGTTTATTGAATGTTAAACAGCATCAGTTATGGGACTCAGAAGCACCCCAGCCCCCGCCGTCTGGCGGGGGTCACTTTGCCACCTGACCTGGTTATTTCTTTCTGTGACTGACGAAGAAATTTTTTTATTTCAGGTCTTGAAAAACGCGCTTTAGCTATTATTTTATAAAGCGGACAAGCAATGCTTGCCTTTATGTTGAGCTTTTGAATGGATATTCAGGAGGTTAATTATGGCACTCAAAACCTTGTCAGCACTCCCGGTATTTGCTGATTCCCTTTTTGCCGATCGCTTTAACCGTATCGACCGTCTTTTCAGCCAGTTAACGGGCGATACGCCGGTGGGGACCTTACCAGCCTACGATTTACAGAAAGTGGATGACAGTAATTTCCTGCTCAGCGTCAGCGTGCCTGGCTGGAAAGATGATGAACTGGAAATAGAGACCGTAGGCGGTAATCTGCATATTACCGGTAAACGCGCGCAATCCGAAAATCATTCCGGAAACAGCCAGGGCTGGATTTATAAAGGCATTCGCCGGGCTGATTTCCAGCTTAGTTTTTCGCTTCCGGAACACGCCCAGATTAATCAGGCGCAGCTGGAGAGCGGGATCTTAAAAATCGCTATCCATCAGGAGATCCCCGAGAGCGAAAAACCGCGCAAAATTGCCATTGAGAACCAGGGGCGGGTGATCGAACACAAAGTGTGATTCCGCTTCTGTGCCGAGGTAGTTCCTTTCAAGGCCCGCGCTGCGGGCCTTTTTTTATCCACTCAGGGTGGCGTAAACGGCCTCCAGGCGACGAGAGAAATCACTATGCTATCCTGTTAACAGGGCAGTGAGGCGGTGATACTTTTCAAATTCGGCGAGGAGTGAGAATGGCTGAGGAGATCGATAAAGACGCACAACATACTCATCAACTGACGGCCGAGGTGGCCCGGGCGCTTATCGCGCGCGGCTGGCGGCTCACCACTGCGGAATCCTGCACCGGCGGCAATCTGGCGGCAGCGCTCTGTGCTCAGGCTGATACCGCGGCCTTTTATGATACCGGCGTGGTCACCTTCAGCGATGAAGCCAAGCGCAATGTGCTGCAGGTGCGCGCGGAAACCCTGGCGGAACACAGCGCTGTCAGCGAAGCGTGCGTGAAGGAGATGTCCAGCGGTATGCTGGCGATAGCCGGGGCCGACATCGCCATCGCCATCAGCGGCTATGCGGGACCGGAGGGGGGAGAGGATGGTACCCCCGCCGGCACGGTATGGTTTGCCTGGAACTTTCGCGGCCAGATCGAAACCCAACGGCTGCGCTTTACCGGTGACTGCGAGACAGTGGTGGCGAAAGCGGTGCGCTTCGCCCTGGCGGCGCTGGGCGAAAAGCTCCCCCACTGGCAGTGACGCTGCCGCCTACCGCGGCCTTACAGATCCGTGGCCTGACGCGCTATCGGCCAGCAAATTTCCCCGATGCCGTTCAGGCACGGTCGGGAGAAAAGGAACCCCTGAAACAGGCGAATGCCCACCGACTGCAGCCAGCACCACTCTTCCAGGGTTTCGACGCCTTCCGCCACCACCGTGATGCCCAAATCCTCGCAGCAGCGCACGACCGAGGCGACAATCGCCTGCTTGGCGCCGCTGATATGAATATTGCGCACCAGCTCCGCATCCACTTTGATTTTATCGGGCTGAAAGCGGGTCAGTAACGACAGGCCGGAGTAACCCGCGCCAAAGTCGTCGATGGCCAGCTTCATGCCCGCGACGCGCAGCGCTTTGAGCACCTTGCGGAACTGGTCAAAGCAGGTGATCACCTCCGTTTCGGTAACCTCTATCAGCACCTGGTCCGGCCGGAGGCCGGCCGCCAGCAGGCTGTTCATCAGCCAGCCTACGGCGTCAGGGTGGTTATACAGCGAACCGGGCAGCAGGTTAATGGCCAGCTGGTGTTTACCAAGCGGTAACTGACCGGCGAGAGAGAAGGCATACGCTTTGCTCTCGAGGTCGAAACGGTAGCGATCCTCCGCCGGGATGGCGGCAAACATCTCTACAGGAGATCCGCCGGTGGGGCTGCGGATCAGCGCTTCAAAGGAAGAGACCCGCTTCTTGGCCGGCTCGACGATGGCCTGCAGGGCAAACTGGCAAGGTTGATCGGGCAGGTGGCGCGCGGGGGCAGTGGCCGGGGCAGGCATCATCGTCCAGCGAGAAGGCTGCAGCGGCTCGGGCAGACAATAGCGCCCACCGTCGGCGATAAAGGCGCTAATCAGGCGGAACATCCGGTCGTTGACCGGCTCGGTGACCCCAAACGAGCTAAAGCGCAGGAGCTCCTCCAGCGCGCTGTCGGCTTCGAAAAGACGAAGATCCAGCAGGCGCATTCCGGTGTCGTGAAAACGACGGTAGGCCGAATAGTCGCGCATCAGTTCCACCACGTCGCGATGGCGCGGATCGCTCTGTATCTCGTGGAATAACGACTCAAGATCTTCCTCGCTTCCCTCCAGCACCTGGAAGAACTGCAGCCCGTTAAACAGCAGAATACCGGTGATGCCAAGAGGCATGTTTTTCCCGCTGGCGCGATGAATTAAAGCGTCGAGATCGGTGGGCGGGCGGGCAGGATTAACCTGGCTGCGGTATATCAGGGTGGTTAGCATAATCATTCCGGTCGCTGCGGCAGCGCGTGATGCTCCGTACAGCGCGTATTGAGGGAGGTATGGCCAGCCCCTCGGAGAAGGGAGGCTGTTTTTTTATGACATTTAACCAACCGTGATGTCCGCTACGCGGAACGGGGGCTTCACTTTGTGATTACCTTCACTCTACAGGGAATCTGAGGTTTAGCTATCATTTTCTCATTCCCAATGCAAAAAAGGGCAAACAGGCCGCTCATTCCGCCTGCGGTATTGGTCCACCGCCTTAAATTATCGGTTAACATTCGCCACCAGGAATTATCCTGCCATTATATTGCCCGCTCTCAAAAAGAGATACTGGTCTTGCCTGATTAAAAGCAAATCCATATTATCAACGTAAGTTTAATTCCTTTTTTCAGGTCTGATATGAGCGACTTATTTATTATTTTGTGTCTGATTTTTTGTCCCGTCATTTCTTTATGGAGTGGTCTTTCTTATATTCAGGAAAGACGCAAAAGACGTTACGTCTTCCGTTCCAGAAGATAATCTGCAGAGGTAATATAATGACGATTGTATTAACGTCTGGCGAGTAGTTTTACGAGGTTGTTAAATTGCTGGCGGCTGTGCAAATTGAACTTGCTCATAATATTCTTTTTATGTGAATGAATGGTTTTGTGGCTAATTTTTAGCGCCGCCGCGACTTCATGCGGACTCAGACCAATACTGAACGCGTAAATGACTTTGGTTTGCGCATCGCTGACCGACTTGCAGGCGCAATTGATGCAACGCCGCAGTCGATTGAAGGACGGGTCATGCTGAGGAGGCAAGGGGCGCTGAATCGCGCTGACTATCTCATCTTTAAGACGCTGAACGGGAGCATGGGGAGGTATAAACACCGCCTGCCGCAGACAGTTGGGTAAGCCCTCTTCGACGGTAGCTTGTTCATTGTCCTGGAAAATAAAAAGCGTGTATTGCTCTGGGGCATGCTGCAACAGGTCATGACACAGGTACCATTCTCCCGCCACCATTTCCGTGAAGAACACCTGAGATTGCGCTATCGACTCCAGGTCCCATTGTTCAGAAAACTGATAGGCTGATCCCCCGTAGGTCTTCATCGCTTCATCCACCAGCTCCGCAATAGCGACTCGCAAATAGTGATTTTTTATATTGATCAAAAAATTCGTCATATAACTTCCCTGTGGGGTATGAAAAAGGTGTCAGAATAAATTAAAGAATATAATGGTGATGCGCAGGTCTTTTTTAGCTGGGGTAATCTAAGGGATGTTTTTCATTAATGCAATATCTACCAGGAAAAGTGAGATAACGGTGTGTTGGTATGCGAAAGTTCCTAATAAACAAAATGATGAGCCTATATTAGATGCCGTTTTAAGCACTTTGATAATTTTTTATTTTTGCGATGCATAAAAAGCTTAGTGGTAGCCAGTATCTGTTGTTAAAATTAGCGGAGGACAAGATTACAAGAAGTATGCGGTGCTTATGAAGCAAATGCTCTATTTAAAAATGCTGGCGTGGCTGGAGGATAATATCTACTGTAACCCGGCGATCGATGACCTGGCGCAGTATATGGGCTATTCGCGTCGGTTTGTGTACGAGGTGTTTTATCAATATGGCCGGTTACCCATCGGGCAGTATATTCGCCTGCGGCGGCTGACCATCGCAGCGGTCAGTCTGCGTTTAACGCGGCAACCGATCGCCGCCATAGCCTGGCAGTTAAGTTACGATTCGCCGCAGACCTTCTCCCGGGAGTTTAAGAAACGTTTCTCGCTTTCGCCACGGGAGTACCGCTGCGCGGCGCACTGGGACACGGCAAAACTGTTAAAAAAATTCCCCACGGATGATGAGAGCCTGCCTTTGGCTCGGATCTGTTCCCTGCCGGAGCGGGTCTATTATGGCTACCCGATGAAGTATGAACTGCGCCTGTCGGATATGGTGTTGCAAAGTACCGGCAAGACGGCTATCAGACAAAAGGTTGACCGCTTTTTCGCCGCTGGAGGCGGTTCGCTTTCCATACTTTCCGATTACGCGGCAGCGAGTCAAAATGAGCTTAACGTCGAGGTTAACGCCTTTGTCGGTTGTCACGAGGCGCGAAAGCCGTCGTCCGCGTTGACCACCCGGTCGGGGCTGTATGTGGGGGTTGAATTCTACGGCAGCTGGTCACGCTATGCCCGTTTGTCCAGCGATCTCTATCTGGAACAGTTGCCAACGCTGGGGGTAAGCCGTCGGGATGGGCATGACATTGAATGCTTTATGACCCGTCATGCGGAAGGAGGAGAGGCAGAGGAGAAGCGCTATCACGTACGCTATTTTATACCGGTGACGCTGTCAGCGGGAGGTCAGCTGCCGGGCAGCGATAATGAGTTAGTCCCCGCGAAGGGGACACGATAAGGTGGCCGGAGCCACCCGGGTGAATATTACAGTACAAACCACAGCAGCCAGGTGATCAGGAAGCCCGTCACCCCCATGATGGTGGTCAGTACGGTCCAGGTTCTGAGTCCGTCCGGCACCGAGAGCCCGAGATAGCGCGTGACCACCCAGAACCCGGCGTCGTTAACGTGCGATAACCCGAGCGAGCCGAAACAGGTCGCCAGCGTCACCAGCACCAGCTGCAGCGGCTCCAGCCCGACGACCGCCTGTGACAACAGGCCGGAGGTGGTAAGGATCGCCACGGTGGCCGAGCCCTGCGAGGCCCGAAGCACCAGCGACAGCAGGAAAGCGGCGGGCATCAGCGGCAGATGAATCGTCTCCAGCGCCTCGGCTAAGGCATTGCCGATGCCGGAGGCGACCAGCACCCCGCCAAAGGCGCCGCCGGCGCCGGCGACGAGGATCACGTCCGCCGAGGAGGGGATCGCGCTGCCGGTGACTTCTCCCAGCTTTTTCAGGTTCATCCCCCGCCGGATGCCCAGCGTCCAGCTGGCCAGCCCCAGGGAGATCAGCAGGGCGACGGGCGGGGTGCCAATGACGGTCATCAGCTGGCGAATCGCGTTATCCGGCAGCAGCAGGGCCTGACACAGCGTTCCGGAAACAATCAGCACGATGGGCACCACGATCAGCCCGCCGATAACCAGCGCATTCGGCGGCGCCAGTCGGGTCTGCTGGGCGTTGACGGAGAGGTCGGGCACCTCGGCCGTTTGCTGCTGTTCCAGCACGTTAATCGACAGATGATAATGGCGCTGATTGATAGACCGGGCGACAAAATAGCCCACGATACCCACGACGATCGACACTCCAATTCCCGCCAGCATCAACCAGCCGACATCGCTATGCAGAATACCTGCCGCCGCCGCCGCGCCAGGGTGGGTTGGCAACGCCACATGGACGGTTAACATCACTCCGGCCATCGGCAGGCCAAATTTCAGCGGCGACAGATGGGCGACTTTACTGAAGCCGTAAATTAACGGAATGATGATAATAAAGCCGACTTCAAAGAAGACTGGCGTGCCGAGAATAAAAGCCACGATGGTTAAGGCGGCAATAGTCCGTTTAGAACCCAGCACGCCGGTCAGCGTTTTCGCCAGCGATTCGGCGCCGCCAGATATTTCAATAAGCACCCCCAGCATTGATCCCAAAATAATTATGCTGGCGATGTGGCCGAGCAGGCCGCCCATGCCTTTTTCAATGGTGGTAATGATTTTATCCGCCGGAATGCCGGTGGCGAACGCCACCAGCAGGCTGACGATCAGGAGCGCCACAAAAGGATGCGCTTTCGCTTTGATCACCAGCAGGAGCAACAGCACTACGCTGGCTAACGCAATAAGTAACAGCGCCGATGTCGACATAGTTTTGCCTCGGGTATTAACAGGTGTACAGAGAGTTATATTTTTAGAACCGCGCTTTATTTTTTCCGGTAGGGCGAGAACCATTCCAGTCCGGAAAGGGTATCCGCCCTGGGGATATATTCGCAGCCGATCCAACCGTCATAGCCGACGTTATCCAGCAACGCATAGATCCATGAATAATTAATCTCGCCCTCGTCCGGTTCATGGCGGTCGGGCAGGGAGGCTATCTGAATATGGCGGTACTGACCGGCATACTCGGTAATAAGATGGCTTAAATTGCCGTCCACTTTCTGCGCATGAAACAGATCTAATTGCACGGCGATGTTTGGCCGGTCGACCCGCTGCGCAATCTCCAGCGTCTGATATTGACTGTGGTAGAAATAGCCCGGTTTGGTCTGCGGATTCAGGGCTTCAATAAGCGCCCGCTTGCCGTGGCGGGCAAAGCGCTCGGCGGCGTAGCGCAGGTTATCGAAAAGCTCCGCCTCGCAGGCCGCGCGATCCATCCCCGGCTGCACCACGCCGGCCATAATATGCACCTGCGGACAATCCAGTTGGCAGGCGTACTCCAGCGCCAGCTCGATATCACGCCGGGCCTCGGCGCTCCTGCCCGGTAGGGCGGCGAGTCCCCATTCCCCGGCGTTAACGTCGCCGGGCGGGGTATTGAACAGCACCAGCTGCAGCTGGTTTTCCTGCAGGCGCTGTTTAATTTCCCCGGCGGCATACTCATAGGGGAACAGAAACTCCACGGCTTCGAAACCGGCGCGGGCGGCGGCGGCAAAGCGGTCCAGGAACGGCAGTTCGGTAAACAGCATGGATAAATTTGCAGCAAATTTTGGCATGGTTTTATCTCAGTTCATCCACTTCGTCAGCGGTCAGGTAACGGATCTCGCGATTGCCGAGGGTAAACATCAGCCGCGCGGTCTCTTCCAGCTCTTCGGTATTATTGGTGGCTTCGCGCAGCGATGAGCCAGTGACCACCGGACCATGGTTGGCCAGTAAAAAGGCGTTATAGCGCGGCGCCAGGCCGGCCAGCGCCTCGGCAATGCGGTCGTCGCCCGGTCGGTAGTAGGGAACCACCGGGACGTCGCCGACCCGCATCACCACGTAGGGAGTAAAGGGGCGAATGCAATTCTGCGGATCGAGCCCCTGCAGGCAGGAGAGCGCGGTCAGATAGTGGCTATGCAAGTGGACGATCGCCTTGCAGGCCGGGTTATGCAAATAGACCGCCCGGTGAAAAGCGATCTCTTTCGACGGTTTGTCGCCGGCGATCCATTCGCCTTGCAGGGTGACCACCGACAACCGCTGGGCCTGCAGCTCGCCCAGGCAGGAGCCGGTCGGCGTCGCCAGCAGGTTGCCGTCCGGCAGCAGGAGCGACAGATTGCCGGCGGAGCCGGTGGCATAACCGCGGTTAAACAACGAGGCGCCAATCTGCACCATCTCATCTCGCAGCTGTTGCTCAGTCATGACAAAACTCCTGCTGGGCACGGGCAAAGAACTGGATATCGCCGAAATTACCTGACTTCAGCGCCAGGGAGAGCGGCTGGCGGGTGTCACGCACCCAGGGAACCCCAGGGGAGATCGTCGGCCCGATATGGAACGCCTCGACCCCCAGCGTCTGCGCCACGATGCTCGACGTTTCCCCTCCGGCCACAATAAACCGGGTGAATCCTTTCTCCTTCAGCGCGGCGGCGAGGGCGGCGAACAGCTGTTCGATCCGTTCGCTGCTGGCCTTGTCGCCATACTGCGCCTGGATCCGCTGCAGCGTTTGCGGCTCAGTCGTGGCATAGACCATCGGCGCCAGCGGCGAATCGCGGTTTGCGTCCACCCAGGCCGCCAGCGTCCCGGCATAGCCCTCCAGATCGGTAAAGCAGGCGCTTAAGTCGACGGCGCGGGCGGGAGCCTGTTCACGATAGGCCGCCACCTGGCTGTTGGTCATCAGCGAACAGGAGCCCGAGAGCACTACCGCCGGGCCGGGCAGCGGCATGCCCGCCTGGGATCCTTCACCCTGGGTTCCGTGGCGCTGCGCCCAGTCGCGGGCGAAGCCGATGGCGAGACCAGAGCCGCCGGAGACCAGCTTCATCTCCCGCAGCGCCGCCCCCTGGGTCAGCAAATGCTGTTCACTGAGGGCGTCGAGCACCACATAGCGCACCGCCGGGTCGCTGATTGCCGCCAGCGCTGCAGCGACCGCCTCCGGCCCCTGATCGATAATCGGCCAGGCGATCAGCGCCGCTTTTCCGCCGCCCTGGCGCTCGATTAAGCGGCCCAGGTGGGCATCCTCCATCGGCGTCACCGGATGGTGGCGCATCCCGGACTCATTGAGTAACTGCTGGCCGACAAACAGATACCCCTGATAGACCGTGCGGCCGTTTACCGGCAGCGCCGGGGAAATCACCGTCCGGGTCTCGCCCAGCTCTGCCAGTAGAGCATCCAGTACCGGGCCAATGTTGCCCTGCGCGGTGCTGTCGAACGTGGAACAATACTTAAAATAAAATTGCTGACAGCCCCGGGCCTGCAGCCAGCGCAGGGCCGCCAGCGACTGGCTGACGGCGGTTTCCACCGGGCAGGAGCGCGTTTTCAGGCTGATCACCACCGCTTCGCTGGTCAGCGGCAGTTCGTGGGGCGGTACGCCGTTTAGCTGCACCGTCGGCATGCCATTGCGTACGAGGAAGCTGGCAATATCCGTGGCGCCGGTAAAGTCATCGGCAATGACACCAAGCTGCATCTTGTCTCTCCTCACTGTTTATGGCCCGGCAGGGTAATGCCGTTGAAGATCTTGATCACCGCGCTGTCATCTTCCCGGCCGAATCCGGCGTTGCTGGCGGAGGTGAACATATTCAGCGCGGTGGTGGCGAGCGGCAGCGGGAAGGCCAGCGCCCGGGCGGTGTCATTCACCAGGCCGAGATCTTTGACAAAAATATCGACGGCGGATTTTGGCGAGTAATCGCCATCCAGGACGTGCTGCATACGATTCTCAAACATCCACGAATTACCCGCCGCGTGGGTCACCACGTCGTACATCGTCTCCAGCGGGATGCCGGCGCGGGCGGCGAGGGCCATCGCTTCGGCGGCGACGGCGATATGCACCCCGGCCAGCAGCTGATGGATGATTTTTACCGTCGAACCGAGGCCAATGTCGCTCCCGATGCGATAGACTTTGCCGGCCACCGCGTCCAGCACTGGCGCGAGGCGGGCGAAGACGGCATCGCTCCCGGAGGCCATCACCGTCATGTCGCCGGCGGCCGCTTTCACCGCGCCGCCCGATACCGGCGCGTCGAGCATCAATAGCTGATATTCCGCCAGCGCCGCGGCAATCGCCTGGGCATCGGCGGAGGCGATGGTTGACGACACCATCACCGCGGTACCCGGCTTCAGATGGGCGGCGAGGCCGCTCTCGCCGAACAGGATCCCTCGAACCTGGGCGGCATTGACCACCAGCAGCACGACCGCATCCAGTTCAGCGGCGAAAGGCACCGCGCTGGGGCCTGCGCCTTTGGCGCCCGACTCCAGCAGCGCGCGGCAGTTGTCGGGATTGATGTCCACCCCCCAGGTGTTCAGGCCCGCCTGCAGGCAGGCGCGTGCGGCGCCCATGCCCATCGAACCCAGTCCAATCACGCAGACGTTAGTGTGTGCAGTCATGCCGGTCTCCTTGTGAATATTCGTTAATTAATGTGATTTAATGATAGAATAAAGCGTTGTCATGTGAAATTATGTGAGAGTTATCACGAATAACCCACATGAATATAAAAAATTCACAGACGGAAAGTGGCTGCGCGACGGCGATTCTTGCCCTAAAATAGCGTAAAAACAGCGGTAAAGCAGCGATAACAGCACAGGGGATCTTCAGGTTCCCGGCGTGAGTGGTAAGCTCTGGTGTGAAAAAATGGTAAGGGGAGAGCGGTGATTCCAATAGAACGTCATCAGCGTATTTTAGCCCTGGTGGAGCAGCGTGGGGCGGTGAGCATTAATGAGCTGACGGAGATCCTCGGCGTGTCCCATATGACTATCCGTCGCGACGTCAGTAAGCTGGAAGAACAGGGGCTGCTGGTCAGCGTCTCGGGCGGCGTGCGCGCCGTCAGCCGGCTGGCCGCAGAGCCCAGTCATCTGGTGAAAAGCACACTACAGAGTGAAGAGAAACAGGCCATCGGCGCGCTGGCGGCCAGTCACATCGCCAAAAACAGCTGCATCTATCTCGATGCCGGCACCACCACCCTGGCGCTGGCGCGGGCGATCCTCGACCGGGACGACCTGCAGGTGGTCACCAATGATTTTGAGATAACCCAGCTGCTGATCGATGCCAGCCAGTGCGGCGTGATCCACACCGGCGGCACCCTGTGCCGGGAGAACCGCTCCTGCGTCGGCGAGTCGGCGGCGCGGACCTTGCGCCACCTGGCTATCGATACGGCCTTTATCTCCGCCAGCGGCTGGGACAGCCGCGGGATTTTCACCCCTGATGAGAACAAGGTCACCGTCAAGGAGACCGTCAGCCAGGTCAGCGCCAGAAGCATCCTGCTGTGCGACAGTTCGAAATACAATCAGGTGGCCACGTTTATGGCGTTACCCTTGACCCGCTTTACCACCATCATTACCGACCGGCATCTCTCCGATGCAGCCGCCACACATATCGCCCGGCACGCTTGCGAGGTGCTGCGCGCCGGGTAAGGCGCGCGACCTTCGCCGGGCTAGCGCTGCCAGTGCTCGATCAGCGCCGCGCCTATTCTGGCGATCTGCTGGTTACGCTCGGCCATGGTCGCCGGCGTATCCCGCAGATAGATCACCACGATGCGCTCCGCTTTGCCATTCGGGCCGAGCAGGGCGACAATGCCGCGTGAGCCCCGCTCGCCGGCCCCTGTTTTATCGGCGATAAACCAGCCCGCCGGCAGCACGGCGCGGATCAGCGGACCGGCCACCTGGTCGTCCACCATCCACTGCAGCAGCTGCTGCTGCGAACGGGCGCTCAGCGCGTGGCTGGTTAGCAGCTTGCGCAGGGTGGCGGCCATGCTGGCTGGGGTGGTGGTGTCGCGCACGTCGCCGGGAAGCGCCTCATTGAGCTCCGTTTCCCAGCGGTCAAGGCGGGTGACGTTGTCACCGATCTGGCGCAGAAAAGCGGTCAATCCCGCGGGGCCGCCAACGCTCTTCAACAGCAGATTGCCGGCGCTGTTGTCGCTCATGGTGATGGCGGCGGCGCAGAGTTCGCCAACGGTCATCCCGTCGGCAAGGTGTTTTTCGCTGACCGGGGAGTAGTCCACAAGATCCTGCTGGCGGTAGCGGATCCGCCGATCCAGCTGTTCGTCTCCGGCATCCACCCGGGCCAGCACCGCGCCGCAGAGCAGCACTTTAAAGGTGCTCATCAGCGGAAAGCGCTCACTGGCGCGCCAGGCGGCCAGCGTGCGGCCGCTGGCCAGATCCATTTCCACATAGCCCACGTGGCCCGCCAGCTGACTTTCGCTGCGTGTAATTTGCTCAAGCGGCGGAGGGCTGGCGAATACCGCCAGTGGCAGGGCGGCAATCAGGGAGATAAGGCACAGGCGAACATAACGCATAACCGCAATACTTCCTTGAATCAGGGCCATTAAAGGCGAGTAGAGGAGTGATAAAATAGAATAACCTGGCGTTTTGCTGATTCACAATTCCTCTTTTTTCCTTCATCATTTGTCATCTTTTATTTCGAATAATCAATATTTAGCTCAGCCTAAGCACGCTATTTTTTGACTCAAGGCCGCAATGAACTATAAGAAAGTACTTAAGACCGCACTCTGGCTGGCGCCGCTGATTGCTGACGATACGCCCGCCGCGCTGCGCGGTTTGCCAATGATCTATGCCATCCCGGGAGGAACTGGTGCACCCGATAATTAAGGTCATGCTGGTGGGCGGTAAGGCGGATGGACTGCTGGTCAGCGTCGCCGACGATGCGACCGAGGTCTCAGTGACGCCTGCGCAATACGGTGCGCCGTCCGGCCAGCCGCTCAGCTATCGTATCGTGAGTCAAACCATTGACGATGAACGCTATTTCTTTGGCGTTTTCAGTGATGCCCATCAGGATAGCGACAAGCTGACGCGGGTGGCGCTGACCCGCGGAATGAAAAAAATGTTCTGTTAAACCCGGTCGGAGAGAGGGGGCGATAGTATCCCTGCCGCGGCTTTGCTACTGTGGCAGCCTTCTCTCTCCGGGCCAGGACGCATCATGATTCAGTACATCCGTATTCAAAACTTTCGCTCAGTCAGGGATATCGCGCTGGAGCTGGGGCCGCTGAACATTGTCTTCGGCCCTAACGGCTGCGGCAAATCCAATATTTACAACGCTATCCATCTGTTGACCGCGGCTGCCGACGGCAGGCTGTCGGGATTTATCAGCGAAGAGGGGGGCCTTGAAAATATGATGTGGTCCGGAGATCGTTCTCCCCTCGATCGCCATCCCCGCCGGCTGCAAATCGCCTGTCGGACGGAGAGCTTTGATTATGAACTGCAGGTTGGTTTCCCGGAAAAATTGCCCTATCCGACGCAGTTCATGCTCGATCCCATCGTCAAAGAAGAGAACATCTGGCTGGCGGGCTATTCCCGTCGGCCTTCCTCCCGCGTACTGCAGCGTAAGAATCAGGCGGCATTCCTCGTCGATGTCGCCGGGGAGAAAAGCACCTTCACCGAGAGTATTTATGAAAACGAGTCGGTGTTCGGTCAGCTTGGCGAGCCGCACCGTTTTCCTGAGGTGTCGCGGGTGCGCGAGACCCTGCGCCGCTGGCGGTTTTACCATGAATTCGCTATCGGCCGCCACTCACCGCTGCGCCAGCCGGCCGTCGGCTACCGTTCGCCGGTGCTCGACAGCGACGGCCATAATCTGGCGGCCGCCTTTCAGACCATTGTCGAGATCGGCGCGGAGGAGATTTTGCACGAGATCCTCGCCGACGCCTTTCCCGGCTGCCAGTTTTACTGTGAAAACGAGCACTCGCGTTTCGCGCTGAAAATGCGCCGGGAGGGGATCCGCCGCCCGCTGCTGGCGGCGGAGATGTCCGACGGCACGCTGCGTTTTCTCTGCCTCGCCGTCGCGCTGCTCAGCCCGCGCCCGCCGGCCTTTCTGGCGATCAATGAACCGGAGAACAGCCTGCATCGCGACATGCTCCCGGCGTTGGCCAGGCTGATCGTCGAGGCCTCCCGCTACAGCCAGATCTGGCTGACCAGCCACTCGGCAGAGCTGGCGGATCTTATCGCCGCCGGGGCTGCCTGCCAGCGCTATGCGCTGGAGAATAGCGGCGGAGAGACGCGCATTGTGGAGTGAACCCCGTCATCCCTGACGGGCGCGCCCGGTCAGGCGGGGGTCTGCGTCTCCGCTGCCGGCAGCAGGCTTTTGCCGCCGCGTAAGGTGATGAACGAGAGCAGGGTAAAGCTCAGGGTGATGCAGCCGAGGATCAGATAGGCCTGATGGAAGCCGACGGTGTCGTACATCCGGCCCACCCAGGCGGAAAGTACCACCCCGGACAGCTGTTTTGACAGGTTAAAGCCGATCAGAAACAGGGTGGCCGAGAGCCGCGGGTTAAAGGCGGAGGAGATATATTTAAAGGTCCCGACCAGCAGGAAGGGGATCTCAAACATATGCAGCATCTTGAGGATCACCACCTCCACCGCCGATGAGGCAAAAGACGACCCGAGAATACGCACCGACATGATCATCCCCGCGGTCAGCAGGGCGTTTTTGGCCCCGATACGGTTAACGATGGCCGGGGCGCAGAACATGATCACGGCATTGAGCAGCTCGCCACCGGTGGTGACGAAGCCAAACACTTCGGTACCGCGCTGCGGACTGGCGAAGAAGCTTTTGAAAAAGTTAGCAAATTGCTGGTCAAACACGTCGTAGACGCTGGCGACCCCCACCACATAGACGATAAAGCCCCAGAAGCGCGGCATACGCAGCAGCTCTGCCGCCGTGCGCAGCGAAAAGGCCTGGCGATTGGCCCCGAGCGCCTCGATAACCTGGGCGCTGTTGCTGCTTTCCGGGCGCGACAGCCAGAGCAGAAGACCCAGCACCAGCGCAAAGCCGGAGGCGATCCAGAAGGTAATATTGGGGTCGATGCCGAACAGCACGCCGGTTATCGAGGCGCACAGCGCCCAGCCGACGCAGCCAGCGACCCGCACTTTGCCATATTCAAAGCGGTTTGCCCGGCTGACGCGCTCGATATAGGCTTCCACCGCCCCGGAGCCGCTGGAGAAAACAATCCCCAGGTAGATCCCGCCCACCAGCGAACCGGCGATAATATTCATCTGCAGCAGCGGGGAGAAAACGAAAATAAAGAACGGCGCGAACAGAATTAACAGCACCGTAATAGTCCACAGCAGATGTTTGCGCAGGCCGAGCTTATCCGACATTAAACCAAATACCGGCTGAAAAATAATCGCGAACAACGAGATGGAGGAGAAGACGATCCCGGTTTCCGTTTTGGTTAAATGGTTAACGTCCGCCAGCCACACCGGGAAAAACGGAAAATAGGCCGACATAATGAAATAGTAAAAGAAAAAGAACAGCAGGAAATAGACAAAATTATGCCGTTCTCGCGGCGCCAGTTCAGAGAATTTCATCACCATGATCCCTTGTTATTCTGTTTGTAGGGTGGGGGCTGCCGCCCCCACGGATTAAAGGCAACGCAATGAGACCTCGTACTGCCAGCGCGTTTGGGTCAGGAGCCACTGCGGCAGCACGCTTGGGGTCCAGGAGTCATCGCCTCCCACCCCCATATGCAGGCCGTCAAGGGTGATCCACACGCCGTCTTCGGCCTCCATCTTGTGCCAGTGGTCGGTCTCCATCAGCTGACGGGTGCTCCACGGCTGAACGGAGAAGTGGAAATGACCGCTGACGTGCCAGCGTCCCCAGTCCAGCGCCTGAGTATCACAGCGCAGGCCGTTTTCCGTCGGGAAGATGTAGGGGGTGGTCATCGCCGCCAGCGGCTGCTCCCAGCGGGCGAAGCAGGCGCTGCTCCGCCGGTCGGGGTAGTTCTCATGCGGCCCCAGCCCCAGCCAGCTCACCGGCGCCTGCTGATCCGCCACCTGGAAGTGCAGCCCGACCCGCGGCAGCGGCGGCAGCGTTTCCGCGCGCTCGCCGTCCACCGCCAGCCGCACCGTTCCGTCCGCGGTAAAGCGCAGGCGCCAGTGGCTGACAATCACCACCTCGTCGCCGCGCAGGTAGTGCCAGCGGCTGTCGACAAGGGTCTCATTCGCCAGACGCTGGGCGTCGCACTGCACGCAGCGTGCCTCAAGGTCGAACAGGCCGGCGCTTTTCCAGCGCTCCACCCAGGCGTTGGGGTCGATGCGCTCCACTTCGCTGACCCCGATGTCGTTGTCGAGCGGCGCACGGATAAACTGATCCCGCAGGGGGGTCAGCAGCTGCTCCTGACCGGCAACCGACCAGCCACTCAGCAAACCGGTCCGGCGATCGACGGTCCAGCACTGCGTGCCGGCGCGGATCTGCCAGGCCTCATCGCTGACGATAAGATCCGGGGCGCCGGCTGGCACCGTGGGCGCAGGCAGCGCCAGCGGCGCCGGCAGGGGATATTGCTGCCAGGCGACGCGATGATCCGCCGGGGACCAGGCTGTCGCCTGGGGCTGGACCACCTCCAGCGTCAGCCACACGGCGCGGGCGCCTGGCGGCAGGATCAGACTGTCGAGCAGCGTTATCTCGTCGCTGCCCTCAGGAGGGAGCGCCAGCGTCAGGTTGCCGTGGTACAAGGTTTCACCGGCCGCCTGCACCTGCCAGCGCAGCGCTTCGTTATCGGTCTGGCGGAACAGGTATTCGCTGGCGATGCGCACCCGCAGCGGCGAGGTTGACAGCAGGGCGAACTGGAAATACTGCTGGGCGTGCTTCGCCTCGACCAGCGACGGATGCGGCGTGCGATCGGGGAACACCAGACCGTTCATACAGAACTGGCGATCGTTCGGCTTATCGCCAAAGTCGCCGCCGTAGGCCCAGCCGACGCTGCCGTCGTCAAAGATTTTGCGGATCGCCTGGTCGGCCCAGTCCCAGATAAACCCGCCCTGCAGCCGTGGATACTCGCGGAAGGCCTGCCAGTAATCGGCGAAGTTGCCGAGGCTGTTGCCCATCGCGTGGGCGTACTCGCAGAGGATCAGCGGCCGCTGCTCACCGGGCAGGCTGATCCATTTTTTGATCCCCCACTTCGGTACCGCCGGGATCGGCTGGTCGCGTTCGACGCGGGCGTACATCGGACAGATAATATCGGTGGCGGTGGTATCCGCGCCGCCGCCCTCGTACTGCACCGGACGGGTCGGGTCGTTACGCTTCAGCCAGTGGTACAGCGCTTCGTGGTTGCCGCCGCCGCCGGATTCGTTGCCCAGCGACCAGATGATAATGCACGGATGGTTGCGGTTGCTCTGTACCATCCGGGTGACGCGGGCGCTGAAGGCTGGCAGCCACGCCGGATCGTCTGACAGCCGATTCATCGGCACCATGCCGTGGGTTTCAATATTGGCTTCATCGACCACGTACAGACCGTAGCGGTTGCACAGCTCATACCAGTGCGGGGCGTTGGGGTAGTGCGAGCAGCGGACGGCGTTAAAGTTGTTCTGCTTCATCAACAGAATGTCCTGCACCATATCCGCCTCGCTGACCACCTGACCGCGTAAATGGTGGTGTTCATGGCGGTTAACGCCGCGGATCAGCAGCGGTTTGCCGTTAAGGCGCAGCAGGCCGTCGGCGATCTCGATGCGGCGAAAACCGATATCCCACGCCTCTGCCTCCAGCAATGCCTCGCCGCGCCACAGGGTGACCACCGCCCGGTAGCAATCCGGGGTTTCCGCGCTCCAGTGCGCCGGCGCCGCCACCGCCAGGGAGAAATCGACCCGTTCGGCGTAACGGCCGCGCTCATCCACCGTCGGGGTGCCTAACGGCTGACGGTGGGCAACGACAGGCTGCTCGCCGCGCCACAGGCTAACCCCGACGCTGAGCCCGGCAAGCGCCGCTTCTGTCGCCTCGACGGTCGCCTGGACCTGCAGAGCGCCGTCGCGGCAGAGGGCGTCAAGGGTCGGCGTCAGCTGGACGTCGCTCAGCCGCTGGTGCGGCTTATTCAGTAGCCACACCGAGCGGAAAATACCGCTCATCCGCCACATATCCTGGTCTTCCAGCCAGCTGCCGGCACTCCAGCGCATGACCATCACGCACAGGCGGTTGTCGCCCGGACGCAGAAAGGGGCTGAGATCGAACGCCGCCGGCAGGCGGCTGTCCTGGGAGTAACCGACCCAGGCGCCGTTGCACCAGAGATGAAAGGCCGAGTTAACGCCGTCGAAAATAATCTGCGTCTGCCCGTCCGCGCGCCAGGCGTCATCGATCGCAACGTGCAGGGAGTAACAGCCGGTTGGGTTATCCTCCGGCACCCGCGGCGGGGTGGTGTCAATGGGGTAGCGGACGTTGGTGTAGATCGGCGCGTCATAGCCCTCCATCTGCCAGTTGGAGGGCACCGGCGTGCCGCGGCTGCCCGGCAGGTCCTGCGTCAGCCACTGCGCATCGACGGCAAACGGGCTGCGGGCGTAAGCAAATTGCCACTCGCCGTCCAGCTGACGACGATGGGGCGAAGGATGATTATCGCGGGCGGCAAGCTCATCGCGCCAGCTGGCGAACGCGGGATGGGCCGGCAGGCGGTTGAGATGGGTAATGGTCTGGTTCTGCCAGTCTTCGCGGGCGAGGACGGCGTGGAAGTCAGGCGCGTGGCGGCGACTGGTATCGCTTATTGGCATAGTAATCCCCGGCAAGTCAGAAAATGTCGATCGCTAAACAGGATGAAGAACGTTATCGGGTAATTTGTTTTTTCCAGCAACGACGGCGGAAATGAAATTAACAGACGATCACGAAAGCGGGGGTAATACGCTGTTTTTTGTCGTGCGTTAAACATAAAATGTTAGCGCACGACATTTTGTCGATGAGGAGAAACTATGCCGCGTCGTACCGCAACCCTGGAGGATGTCGCCCGCGCGGCGGGCGTCTCCCAACAGACGGTCTCCCGGGTCCTGAACCGTCCGGAAGTGGTGTCAGCCCGCACCCGCGAGCAGGTGATCCGCGCAATGCAGACGCTGCACTACGTGCCTAACCGCTCGGCGCAGCTGCTCGCCGGCAAAGCGGCGCCCTCCATTGGGCTGATTACCGCCTCGCTGACCCTGCATGCCCCCTCGCAGATCGCCGCCGCGGTAAAGAGCCATGCCAGCCTGCACCAGCTGGAGGTGGCGATAGCGATGCCAGCGCAGGCCGACTTCGCCGCGCTGCAGGCCCGGCTGGACGAACTGCGCGCCCAGCATATTCGCGGGGTGATCGTCAGCCTGCCGCTGGAGAACGCCACCGCCGAGCGGCTGGTTAAAGAGAACCCGGATATGGCCTGCCTGTTTCTTGACGTCTCCCCGGAGGCCGATGTCTGCTGCGTGCGCTTCGACCATCGCGACGGCTGCGGAGCCTGCGTGCGCCATCTGTGGGAGCTCGGGCATCGCGAATTCGGCCTGCTGGCGGGGCCGGAAAGTTCGGTTTCCGCCCGTCTGCGTCTCGCCAGCTGGCGCGAGGCGCTGCACAGCCTGAACATTGCCCGTTCAACCACGGTGTTCGGTGACTGGAGCGCCGCCAGCGGCTGGCAGAAAACCTTCGAACTGCTGCACCTCCAGCCGCGGATCAGCGCCATTGTGGTGGCCAACGATCAGATGGCGCTCGGGGTACTCAGCGCGCTGGCCCAGCTCAATCGCAGCGGCAGCCAGGCGGTGTCGGTGACCGGCTATGACGACACCGCTGACAGTCTCTACTTTCAGCCGCCGCTCACCACGGTGGCGCAGGACTTTGATCTGCTGGGCAAACGGGCCGTGGAGCGGCTGATTGCTCTGATGGCGGCCCCGCAGATGCGGATCCGCGAGCTGCTGCCGACCCGGCTCATCGTGCGCCAATCGGCGTGGCCGCTCGCCGCCGCGGAGGACCGGCAGCAGACCCTGGCGCAGCTGAAAGCGTTGGTGGAGAAGCTTTAGCCGCAGGCCGTTGAGGATTTATTGAGGTTGACCATGCTAACCTCGGGATCAAACGTAGAGAGGTCAGGATCCTCTGCCTGCGAAAAATGCAAAATACAATCTATCCATGCAAGCATTGATTTACCGCCAGTCACATGGCGGTTTTTTTTTGCCTCACTCCCGTTTTCCGCGTTCTTTCGTTGGTTTTTTCGCCTGGCATCCCCGGCGGCGGCATGCTACATCTTTCTTCCGGGATAGATGCCGAACACGGCGGGAGACAAGGTCATGATGGTGATTGAGGGCAAAGAGGCGATTGCGCGGGTAGACTGGCGGCGGGTGCGGACCATCGTCGCCGAGGCCGGGCTGAATGAACGTGATGTTCAGCAATTGGAGCAGGCGTTTCGCCAGAGCACCTTTTGCTGGTTCGGCTATGAAAACGGTCAGCTAATTGCCGTGGCGCGCGCCATCAGCGACTGCACCTGGAGCAGCTACTTGTCGGATGTGGCGATCGTCCCCGACCGACAGGGGCAGGGTTACGGACAACAGCTGATGCTGGCGGTCCGGGAGCAGCTGCTGCCCTTTGGCAAAATTTTTATCTATGCGGTGGCCGATAAAATCGCGTTCTATCAGCGTTTTGGTTTTGCCATGCTGACCACCGGGATGGTCTGCGCTGGCGAGGAGGGCATGCGCAAAATGCACGAGCAGGGCTATATTCGCCAGCCCTGAGCGCGGATGCCGGGCAACGCCTGGCTTAAGCGTGTAAACCAGGCGCAGGCTCCGTCAGAGGGGCCTTTCAAGCACAAACAGATACGCTTCCCGCGACCAGAACAGGGCGGTACGGCGGCGCTCCACCGACATGGTTTTTACCTCCCAGCCCTCGCGGGTATAGCTGCTGAGAAACTGGCTCATTTTGTCAGGGTCGGCTTTGGCTTCGCCAAAAAACAGGCTGCCCAGCAGGCCCTCTTTATAGATCACTACCCGACACTCTTTCTTCATCATCGACCATCCTGGCGACCGGTTTACTGTGGCCGTCTATTGTCCGTGGCTGCGAGGATTTTGCAATCGGAGAAGTAGCAAACTGTTTACGGTACTGCAGCGGGCTTAGCGCGAAGCGCAGGCGAAAATGGTGGCGCAGGGTGCCAGCGCTGGCAAATCCGCAGCGCTCAGCGATTTGGTCGATGCCCATCGTGCTCTCCGTCAGGTGCTGACGGGCGCGCAGCAGACGCTCCTCCAGCAGCCAGCGGGCGGGGGTTTTACCAGTGGCCTCTTCAAAGCGGCGCAAAAAGGTGCGCGTCCCCATGCCGGCGCGCTGCGCGAGGGAGGCGACGGTGTGGCTGGCGGCGAGATGCTGGTGCAGATAATCAAACAGCTGGCCAAGGCGCAGGCTCTCCCGGCTGCGGGCCACCGGACGCAGGACCTGCTGCGCCTGACCGCCATCGCGATGGGGAGAGACCACCAGGCGGCGAGCGACCACATTCGCTGCCTCGCTGCCGAAATCCTCGCGCACCAGATGCAGACAGAGGTCGATCCCCGCCGCGCTGCCGGCGGACGTCATCAGCAAATCATCGCCCACGTAAAGGACATCCTCCACCACCTGGATCTGCGGAAAACGGGACTGCAGCGCCGCGGTGTAGCGCCAGTGGGTTGTCGCCTGGCGGCCATTGAGCAGCCCGGCGGCGGCGAGAACGAACACTCCGGAACAGATGGAGATTATTCGGCATCCGCGGGCGTGAGCGGCGGCCAGGGCGGCGCACAGCGCTTCGGGGACCGGGGCGTCGATGCCGCGCCAGCCCGGGACCACGATGGTCTGCGCCTGGGCGAGAAGCTCAGGGCCGCCGTCGGTCATCAGGCGGAACCCGCCGGTGGCTCTCAGAGGCCCTTCATCGACGGCGGCGACGGCGAACTGGTACCAACGCTCGCCCATTTCCGGGCGCGGCAGGCCGAAGATCTCCACGGCCACGCCAAACTCAAACGTGCACAGGCCATCGTAGGCGAGGACCACCACGCGGTGAGGTGACAGTGTCACCGAAGGGGTTGTCAGGATGTTAGCGTTTTCTGTCATGGTTGCCGGCAGATAAGGGTGATGGGCGTCAGTAAAGTAGTGTTATCACAGACAAGGAGAAGACGCCATGAGTGTAGTAAGCCAATTTACCCCTGCCACCTCCGCCGAGGCTATCCGCTGGTTCCGCCATAAGCTGCATCTCGAGACCGACTGCGCCGATGTGCACAGCGCCCAGCGTGCCGGCGAGGTCGACTTTGTCCTGCTGCACGTGGTCGGCAGCGAGGAGGCCTTCGCCCGGCGTCACCTGCCCGGCGCGCTGCATCTTCCGCACAGCCAGATCAGCGCCGAGAGAATGGCGGCCTGGCCGGCGGAGACCCTGTTTGTGGTCTATTGCGCCGGGCCGCACTGCAACGGTGCCGACGTTGCCGCGCTGAAGCTGGCCGAACTGGGGCGGCCGGTGAAAATGATGCTCGGCGGGATCACCGGCTGGGAAGATGAAGGTTATGCGTTTGTCGCCGGTAAGTGAATATTTTTCATGTACCATGAAATATTCTCGTTTGCGGCCCGTCGACCTGCATGCCAGTATCTGGACATATAGCCATCCAGAAGTCTAAAAATTCAAATAATGAACTATCACGGTGGGCAACTAACGCGCCCACCGCTAAGGAGACAGCATGCAACGTCAACAGGCCCCGTTCCGCGCAGACATCGTCGGCAGTTTTTTGCGTCCGGACAGTATCAAACAGGCGCGTCAGCAGCTGGCGGAGGGGCTTATCGACGCCGGTCAGCTGCGCGAAATTGAGAATAACGCTATCCGTCATCTGGTCCAGCAGCAGTGCGACTGCGGCCTGCACGTGGTCACCGACGGCGAGTTTCGTCGCGCATGGTGGCATTTCGATTTCTTCGACGGCCTGCAGGGCGTTGAGCGTTACGATGCCGAGCAGGGGATCCAGTTCAACGGCGTGCAGACCAAAGCCCACGGCGTGCGCGTTACCGGCAAGCTGGCGTTCGGCGACCACCCGATGCTGGAGGATTTCCGCTATCTGAAAAGCATCAGCGGCGACGCGCAGCCGAAGATGACCATTCCCAGCCCGAGCGTGCTGCACTTCCGCGGCGGTCGGAAAGATATTGATGCCACCGTTTACCCGGATCTCAGCGACTACTTCGACGACCTGGCCACCACCTGGCGCGACGCGATCCGCGCCTTTTATGACGCCGGCTGTCGCTATCTGCAGCTGGACGATACCGTCTGGGCCTATCTGTGCTCCGATGCCCAGCGTCAGCAGGTGCGCGAGCGCGGCGACGATCCGGATGCGCTGGCGCGCATTTATGCCCGGGTGCTGAACCAGGCGCTGGAGGGCAAACCGGCCGATCTGACGGTGGGCCTCCACGTCTGCCGGGGTAATTTCCGCTCAACCTGGATCTCGGAGGGCGGTTACGAGCCGGTGGCCGAGGTGCTGTTTGGCGGCGTCAATGTCGATGCCTTCTTCCTCGAATATGACAACGACCGCTCCGGGGATTTCGCGCCGCTGCGCTTTATTCGTCCCGGCCATCAGCAGGTGGTCCTCGGGTTGATCACCACCAAAAACGGCGAGCTGGAGAACCCGCAGGGGGTCAAAGCGCGTCTCGCCGAGGCGGCGCAGTATGTTCCGCTTGAGCAGATCTGCCTGAGTCCGCAGTGCGGTTTCGCCTCCACGGAAGAGGGTAACGCCCTCAGCGAAGACCAGCAGTGGCAAAAAGTTCGCCTGGTGACCGCCATCGCCGCCGACGTCTGGTAATGCCTTTCTTAGCGCAGCGTTGCACCGTGATGAGGCAACGCTGCCATCTCCTTCGTCTCCGCCCTCCGCCTGCGCCGCGTCCCGCTGTTCTCACAACCTGGCACCGTTTTTGCCTTATCACCTCTGGTTAGCTGTTAATTCTTTATTTTTGCGCTACTCAGGAGTGAATCATGCAACGAAGAACGTTATTAAAAGCTTTTGCACTCTCCGCCTCTGTAATGGCTATGGGTCTCTCATTCCAGGCCTATGCCGCCGACACCATTAAAGTCGGGATTATGCATTCGCTCTCCGGGACGATGGCGATTTCCGAAACGCCGCTGAAGGACGTCGCCCTGATGGCCATCGACGACATCAACGCCAAAGGCGGGGTGCTGGGCAAAAAGCTGGAGCCGGTAGTGGTCGACCCGGCCTCCAACTGGCCGCTGTTCGCCGAGAAGGCGCGCCAGCTGCTGGCCCAGGACAAGGTGGCGGTGGTGTTCGGCTGCTGGACCTCGGTCTCGCGTAAATCGGTGCTACCGGTGTTTGAGGAGCTGAACGGCCTGCTGTTCTACCCGGTACAGTACGAAGGGGAAGAGATGTCCCCCAACGTCTTCTATACCGGCGCGGCGCCTAACCAGCAGGCCATCCCGGCGGTGGAATACCTGCTGAGCGAGGACGGCGGCGGCGCCAAACGCTTCTTCCTGCTGGGAACCGACTACGTCTATCCGCGCACCACCAACAAGATCCTTCGCGCCTTCCTGCATGCCAAAGGGATCCAGGACAAAGATATCGAAGAAGTCTACACCCCGTTCGGCTATAGCGATTACCAGACCATCGTCGCCAATATCAAAAAATTCTCCGCCGGCGGCAAAACGGCGGTGGTCTCCACCATCAACGGCGATTCCAACGTGCCTTTCTACAAAGAGCTGGCTAACCAGGGTCTGAAAGCGACCGACGTGCCGGTGGTGGCCTTCTCGGTGGGGGAAGAGGAGCTGCGCGGCATCGATACTAAACCGCTGGTCGGCAACCTCGCGGCATGGAACTACTTTGAGTCGGTCGATAACCCGACCAATAAAGCCTTTGTCGCCGACTATCGCGCTTACGCCAAAGCGCACAAGCTGCCGAATGCCGATACGGTGGTGACCAACGACCCAATGGAGGCGACCTGGGTGGGTCTGCATATGTGGGCGCAGGCGGTGACCAAAGCCGGCACCACCGACGTGGACAAAGTGCGCGACGCCATGGCCGGGCAAACCTTCAAAGCGCCGTCCGGTTTTACCCTGACGATGGATGCCACCAACCACCATCTGCATAAGCCGGTGATGATCGGTGAAATCGAAGGCAACGGCCAGTTCAATGTGGTCTGGCAGACCGATGAGCCCGTCCGCGCACAGCCGTGGAGCCCGTGGATCCCCGGTAATGATAAGAAACCTGACCATCCGGTGAAAACCGTCAGCCAGTAAGCGCCAGGGCCGACGGGGCGGGAGCGTCGCGCCCGTCGGCCGCTGACCAGAGGAGAACGACATGAACGCATTGCGTCTCATGAGTGTGTTGGCGCTGCTGCTGAGCTTGCTGCCATGGCGGGCGCAGGCTGCGGAGGCGGATGATTTCGTCGCCGCCAGCCGCAGCCAGCAGGCGCAGCTGTTGACCCAGTGGGCGGCAGCGCCGCAGGCGGATCGCCTGCCGTTGCTGCGGGCGTTAACCAGCGAGAGCCTGGTGATGGACGACGGAAAACATGCCTTCCGCGCCCGACAGGGCGGCTTACAACCGCTGGGCGCCGCCGCCGCGCCGCAGGGCGACACCCGGCCGGTCCGTCTGACCAACCGTCTGCGCAATCTGGCTGCCGGCGCGCTGGCCAGCCATCTTATTTTAAGTGACAACGTCACAGAGCGAGCGTCCGCGGCGCGCACCCTGCAGCGGGAAGCGACCCCAGCCATGGCCGCTCTGCTGCAGCAGCGGCTGAAGGCGGAAAGCGATGATAATGTGCGGGGCCTGCTGGAGGTGGCGCTGGCGCGCCTGCAGTTGACTCAGCCTGAGGCCAGCGCGCGGCTGGCCGCCGTGACGTTGCTCGGCCATTCCGCGGACCCGGAAACCCAGGCGCTGCTGATCCCCTTTACCGATGCCCAGCATGAGCCGGATGCGGCGGTGCGCGAGGCGGCCAGCGACAGCCTGCAAAAGATCAAACATCGGCTGCTGCTCGGCGATCTGCTGGGTCAGGCCTTTATGGGGCTGTCGCTGGGCTCGGTGCTGCTGCTGGCCGCGCTGGGGCTGGCGATCACCTACGGGCTGCTGGGGGTGATTAACATGGCCCATGGCGAGATGCTGATGATCGGCGCCTACAGCTGCTGGCTGGTACAGCAGGTCCTGGCGCAGCTCGCGCCGCAGTGGCTGGCCTTTTATCCGCTGGTCGCGCTGCCAGTGGCCTTCCTGGTCACCGCCGGGATCGGCATGGCGCTCGAGCGCACCATTATCCGTCATCTGTATGGTCGGCCGCTGGAAACGCTGCTCGCCACCTGGGGGATCAGCCTGATGCTTATTCAGCTGGTGCGGATGCTGTTCGGCGCGCAGAACGTGGAGGTGGCGAACCCCGCCTGGCTCTCCGGCGGCGTGCAGGTCCTGCCGAACCTGATCCTGCCGTGGAACCGGCTGGCGGTGCTGGCGTTCGTCCTGCTGGTGCTGTGCTTCACCTGGCTCATCCTGAACCGCACCCGCCTCGGAATGAACGTCCGCGCCGTGACGCAGAACCGGGCGATGGCCGCCTGCTGCGGCGTGCCTACCGGGCGGGTGGATATGCTGGCCTTTGGTCTCGGCTCCGGTATTGCCGGGCTGGGCGGCGTGGCGCTGTCCCAGCTTGGCAACGTCGGCCCGGAGCTGGGTCAGGGCTATATCATCGACTCGTTCCTGGTGGTGGTCCTGGGCGGCGTCGGCCAGCTGGCCGGCAGCGTGGCGGCAGCCTTTGGGCTGGGCATTTTCAACAAAATTCTTGAACCTCAGATGGGCGCGGTGCTGGGCAAGATCCTGATCCTGGTGATGATTATTCTGTTTATTCAGAAACGCCCGCAGGGCCTGTTCGCGCTGAAAGGGAGGGTGATTGACTGATGAGCCAACCCATTACCTTAACGCTGGCGCAGCGCGCGCCGCGGCCTCTGCGCTGGCTGGGGATCCTGTTAGTGCTGGGGCTGCTGGGCATGCCATTCCTGGCGCTGCTGCCGGCCTCCCATCCGCTGGCGGTGCCGAGCTGGCTGCTGACCCTGAGCGGTAAAATCCTCTGCTACGCCATCGTGGCGGTGGCGCTGGATCTGGTCTGGGGCTACGCGGGTATGCTATCCCTTGGCCACGGGATTTTCTTTGCCCTCGGCGGGTACGCCATGGGCATGTACCTGATGCGCCAGGCGGCGGGGGACGGTCTGCCGGCGTTCATGTCTTTTCTCTCCTGGAACGAGCTGCCCTGGTTCTGGTGGGGCACGCAGCATTTCGCCTGGGCGATGGCGCTGGTGGTGCTGGTTCCCGGCCTGCTGGCGCTGGTTTTCGGCTGGTTCGCCTTCCGCTCGAAGATCAAAGGGGTCTATTTCTCGATCATGACCCAGGCCTTGACCTATGCCGGTATGCTGCTGTTCTTTCGCAACGAGACCGGGTTTGGCGGTAACAACGGCTTCACCGGATTTACCACGCTGCTGGGCTTTCCGGTCACCGCCACCGGCACCCGGGCGGCGCTGTTTATGGCCACGGTCCTGCTGCTGTTGCTGACCCTGTGGCTGGGCTCGGCGCTGGCGCAGAGTAAGTTTGGCCGCATCCTCACCGCGGTGCGGGATGCCGAGAACCGCCTGATGTTCTGCGGGTACGACCCGCGCGGCTTCAAGCTGCTGGTGTGGACGCTGTCGGCGGTGCTCTGCGGCCTGGCGGGGGCGTTATACGTCCCGCAGGTGGGGATCATCAACCCCAGCGAAATGTCGCCGACCAACTCCATCGAGGCCGCCATCTGGGTGGCGCTCGGCGGGCGCGGCACCCTGATCGGCCCGGTGCTTGGCGCCGGGCTGGTCAATGGCGCGAAAAGCATTTTCACCGTGGCGATGCCGGAGTACTGGCAGCTGTTTCTTGGCCTCATCTTCATTATCGTGACCCTGTTTCTACCCCGCGGGGTGATGGGTCTGCTGCGTCGAGGAGACCGCTAATGCAACCGGATGAAGGACTGTTTACCCGCCAGCTGCCCGGAGATCGCTTCCGTGCGCAAACCGACCCGGTACTGCAGCTGGAGAACATTAACGTCAGCTTTGACGGTTTCCGGGCGCTGACGGATCTGTCGCTGGCGATAGGCGTCGGCGAGCTGCGCTGCGTGATCGGCCCCAACGGCGCGGGCAAGACCACCCTGATGGACGTGATCACCGGCAAAACCCGGCCGCAGAGCGGCAAAGCGATCTATGACCAGTCGGTGGATCTGACCACTCTCGACCCGGTGGCCATCGCCCGCCAGGGTATCGGGCGCAAGTTTCAAAAACCGACGGTCTTCGAAGCGCTGACGGTGGCGGAAAATCTCGCCCTGGCGATGAAGGGGGATAAATCGGTGTGGGCCAGCCTGCGCGCCCGGCTGAGCAGCGAACAGGACGATCGGCTGAATGAGGTGCTGCGCCTGCTGCGCCTCGACGGCGAACGCTACCGCCAGGCGGGTCTGCTGTCCCATGGCCAGAAACAGTTTCTTGAGATCGGCATGCTGCTGGTGCAGGAACCGCATCTGCTGCTGCTTGATGAGCCAGCGGCCGGCATGACCGATGCGGAAACCGAATATACCGCGGAGCTGTTTCGCACGCTGGCCGGACAGCACTCCCTGATGGTGGTGGAGCACGACATGGGGTTTGTCGAGACCATCGCCGACCGGGTGACGGTCCTGCATCAGGGCCAGGTGCTGGCGGAGGGGTCGCTGCGGGAGGTGCAGGCCAATGAGCAGGTCATTGAAGTTTATCTGGGACGTTAAGGAGCGCCAATGTTACAGGTGAGTCAGTTACATCAGTACTACGGCGGGAGCCACATCTTGCGCGGGGTGGATTTTACCGCCCGTCAGGGCGAGGTTACCTGCCTGCTGGGGCGCAACGGCGTCGGTAAGACCACGTTGCTGAAATGTCTGATGGGGCTTATTCCGGCGCGTAGCGGCGAGGTGCGCTGGCAGGATCAGAACATCACCCACCGTAAACCGCACCAGCGGGTGCAGGCCGGGGTGGCCTACGTCCCCCAGGGACGCGAGATTTTTCCCCGCCTGACGGTGGAAGAAAACCTGCTGATGGGGCTGTCGCGCTTTCCCGCCCGCGAGGCGCAGCAGGTGCCGGAGGAGATTTACCAGCTTTTCCCGGTGCTCAAAACCATGAAGCAGCGGCGGGGCGGTGACTTATCCGGCGGTCAGCAGCAGCAGCTGGCGATCGGCCGCGCGCTGGCCAGCCGTCCGCAGCTGCTGATCCTCGATGAGCCCACCGAGGGGATCCAGCCCTCGGTCATCAAAGAGATTGGCGAGGTGATCCGTCAGCTGGCGTGCCGCGGGGATATGGCCATTCTGCTGGTGGAGCAATTCTATGACTTTGCCGCCGGGCTGGCGGACCACTACCTGGTGATGTCGCGCGGCGCCATCGTCCAGCAGGGAAAGGGCGGAGATATGGAAACCGACGGCGTGCGCGCCCTGGTGACTATCTGATCGGGCCGGCGGCGCGCGCCGCCGGTTTCCATGCTATTTACGCAGCAGCCGCTGCAGGCGCGCCTGGCGCCAGTTTTTGATCCATTCGCCAAAGACGA
Source organism: Klebsiella sp. GB_Kp056 (assembly GCF_040064755.1). NCBI lineage: Bacteria > Pseudomonadati > Pseudomonadota > Gammaproteobacteria > Enterobacterales > Enterobacteriaceae > Klebsiella > Klebsiella sp. GB_Kp056. The sequence goes on from NZ_JBEAJA010000037.1 coordinate 127,947, forward strand.
ACAGACGTAATCCTCTCACCACCAGCAGAGCGCCCCAGATCAGGGCGACCCAGCCGGACCAGTAGTACTGCGGGTTCGTGTACCGGTTGAGCACCGCCAGCAGCACGCAGACCACCAGCGCCACCGACAGCGAACGAAAAAAGCGGCTTTCCTGCTGCACCCGCGCTTTCGCTTCCTCTATACGCAGATCCAGCGAAGCTTGCGGACCCGGCGCGCCCTCCCGCGAGGCTTCGCCGCCGATCTCGGCCACTGTCACCTCAAAGACCGCGGCGAGGGCGCTGAGGGTCTCCAGCCCCGGGCGTTCACCATTCTCAATGCGCTGGATCGTGCGGACGCTGAGCCCCGCCATTTCGGCCAGCTGTTCCTGGGACCAGGCGCGCTGCAGCCGTAATTGTTTGACCTGATTGATGCTGTTCATATTCATATGCTCCATGACGTTCTGCGGATGTAAACCTGTGATGGAGTATGGAAAAGCGGGCCGCCAGCCACCACGACAGCGACCCGACAACGGCCCGACAGCAACCTGACAGCCGCATGTCAGCTGGCGTCAGGCCCTGGCCAGCGGAGAATCCGGCTGCCAGGGACGGGCATTCATCCCCCGAAAAATCATCAGCCAGGCGGCGACAATAGCCACGATAAGAATGACAAACAGCGACCAGTGCGGCAGATGGGTGAGGATCAACCCGGTGAACATCGGGTTGAAGGCCGCCCCCAGCCATCCCAGCGACTGAGCGGAGAAGTAGCTGGCCTTCATTCCCGGCGGGGCGATATGGTCAATCAGCATATACTCGCCGGGGGCATAAATCACCTCGCCAAGGGTGAAGATCGCCGCCGAGATCCCCCACGCCCACAGGCTGGCGCCGGAGAACATAAAGCCCACGAGGCCGATCACAAAGCAGACGGTACCGAAGGTCATCAGCGGGCGGATATTTCTCGCGCTCAGCCGCCGGCCAACGGCGTACTGCAGGGCGACGACCACCGCGGCGTTAACCGGCAGCACTACGGCCACGACTTTCTCTGCGAAGTCGCTGCTGGCGACCACCAGCACGTACTGCGAGATACAGGAGGCGAAGGCGCCGCCGACGAAGGAGGCCAGCAGCCCGGAACAGGTAAACCACAGCAGCGCGCGGTCGCGCAGCAGCACCGAAGGCGTCCAGGCGGCAGCTCCCGGCTGGGCGGCGGCGGCCCCATCCCGCTGGAGAAACAGCTGAATAAACACCAGCGGGAAGGCGGCGCAGGCCGCCGCCAGCCAGAAGGGCAGATTAATGCTGTGCATCACCAGCAGCGTGCCGATAGGCGGCCCGACGGTCCAGCCGATGTTGAGGATGGTGTAGTTCAGCGAGAAGATGCGCGCTTTTTTCTCCGCCGTCAGCCGGTCGGCGAACCAGGCTTTCAGTACGGTGGAAAAGACCGAATAGGCGCAGTTGATCAGCGCAAAGAAGATCACCACCAGGGTCGCGTTATGGACCAGCGGTATCGCGCTGAAACCGAGGATAAATACCAGCACTGACCACACCATATAGCGCTTTTTGTCGAACTTGTCCGCGAGGATGCCAAAGCCCATGCTGAACAGCACGCCGACCACCAGGGCCAGCGACAGGGCGTAGCCGATCACATCCACCTCCAGCTGATAGCGTCGGGTGAGGTAGATGGTCATAAACGGCAGTGTGGCCCCGCGGCCGATAGTCAACAGTAACGACGATGCCAGCAGCGCGATGGTGGAGCGCCGGAGTGTGGTGATCATGATTTCCTTGCCTGTCATGTTGTTATAATTTTATGTCTTCGATCACAAATAACACGGTCATCACGCCTTGTACAGGTCGCCCCGGTCGCGATCGGCACTTCTGAACCTGCCAAAAATAATGATCTATCCTGGCGGCCGCTTTTTCGCTACTTTGATTTTGTTCACAAAAATTCTAATAACGACAGAGGCAGGGGTATGACGAGGAAAGATGGACTGCTGGCGCTGCTGGTAGTGGTGGTGTGGGGGCTTAACTTCGTGGTGATTAAGCTGGGATTGCACAATATGCCGCCGCTGATGCTGGCGGGCCTGCGCTTTATGCTGGTGGCCTTCCCGGCGCTGCTGTTTGTCGCCCGGCCAGTCATTCCGTTGCGCCTGCTGTTGGGCTATGGCCTGACCATTAGCTTTGGCCAGTTTGCCTTTCTGTTCTGCGCTATCGGCCTGGGCATGCCGGCGGGGCTGGCGTCGCTGGTTCTACAGGCGCAAGCCTTCTTTACCATCATCCTCGGCGCCTTCGTCTTTGGCGAACGCCTGCAGGGCAAGCAGCTGGCGGGGATCGCTCTGGCGATCTTCGGCGTGCTGGTGCTGGTGGAGGGGAGCCTCGGAGGGGAACATGTCCCGCTGGTGGGCTTTATGCTGACCCTGGCGGCGGCGCTCAGCTGGGCCTGCGGCAATATTTTTAACAAAAAAATCATGTCCCAGGCGACCCGGCCGCCGATCATGTCGCTGGTGGTGTGGAGCGCATTGATCCCGGTGCTGCCGTTTATGCTCGCCTCGTGGCTGATCGATGGCCCGCAGCTGATGCTGGCGAGTCTACGCCAGATCGATGTGCTGACGGTTCTCTCGCTGCTTTACCTGGCGTTTATCGCCACTATCGTCGGCTACGGTATCTGGGGGGCGCTGCTGGGGCGGTATGAAACCTGGCGGGTGGCGCCGCTGTCGCTGCTGGTGCCGGTGGTGGGGATGGCCAGCGCCGCGCTGCTGCTGGGAGAGACGCTGAGCGGACTGCAGCTCGCCGGGGCGGCGCTGATCCTGGCCGGGCTCTATATCAACGTTTTCGGTCTGCGTCTGGTGCGGCCGGGCATGGCGCGCGGGTAAAAAAAAAGCCCCGGAGACGGGGCTATACACAAGTATGCGTGTAATGGCATCACAGGTCGTGCTGCTGGTAGTACGGCACGCCAAGTTCGTCAGATTTATCATTGCCGGCCGCCATATGATTGAAATCAAACGGCGAGTCGTTATGTTCCGAAGGGATAATCATTGTGTCACGCTGGTTTTGCCGCACCGGCGTGGTGGTTTGCTCCGCATAGCTGAAGCTGGATGCCAGCGACAGAACGACGATGGCTGCGGCAGCGAATAGTTTCATGATTTCCTCAATACGTCTTTAATAATGCAGGCGATTAACAACAGTTATTTAGCGGATGCAGATAGCGGGATTCGCCAGGTACATTCGTTATGCGATATTTGTGGGGCGGAACATCGAAATAGTTTTTAAACGTTCGCGTCAGGGTCTGCTGCGATTCGAAACCGTAGCGTTCCGCCAGGTACAGGATTGGCTCATTGCTCTGCTTGAGCTTTTGCGCAATCTCCGTCAGCTTACGGCTGCGGATGTACTGGCCGAGGGAATGGCCGGTCTCTTTCTTAAACATACGTTGCAGGTGCCACTTGGAGTAACCTGAGCGCTCAGACACTTTTTCCAGCGACAGGGGCGATTCCAGGTTATCCTCGATCCACGACAAAATACTATGGATAGTGATGGCGTCATTATTACGTCTGGACATCATCTTACCTCTTCTTATTTTTACGGCAGGACCTTCTTGAGGAGTTGCTCAAGCATGGCGACTTCGTCCGCCGACAGATTTTTTGTTAACTCCTGGTGTAACTTCTGACCCACAACCTGATGACACTGCTCGCAAAGGGCTGCGCCGTCTGGCGTCAACTGCACCAGCACGCCGCGCTTGTCAGCGGGGTTGGGTAACCGTTCAATCCAGCCTTTACACGCCAGGCGGTCGAGCATACGCGTCATCGCGCCCGGGTCGACGGAAAGCACGGTTTTCAGCTCAACGGGGGTAATACATACCTCGCAACGAATGGAACAGAGCACCCGGAACTGGGTCGCGGTAATATCCATGGGTGAGAGGTAGTCGTTGAGCAGGCGATCTTTTTTCTGGTTAACCATCTGGATCAAGCGGCCCAGCGGGATCATCTCGTTGAACAGGTCGCTGGTACTTTTCATGATGGTTGCCCAGGCAATGATTTAGTTGCGAGTGATACTATTGCCCAGGCAATCATAAGTCAACATTATGAATTGGCCAATGCCACGATTTGCTAAAACAAGAAAATTCGACACGGGTCACTGTTTGTGAATTTTCTAACGCTTGTTAATTTTTGGCAAAGGTGATTTATCAGCAGGCTGGCGTTGGAATTGTTGAAGCCGGTATACTCACGGCGTGAAACCATCCTTAAAAAATGAATATTTACGGGACTTTTTTTAACTATGTTTGATTTGTTTAAAGCGATAGGGCTCGGCCTGGCGGTGCTGTTACCGCTGGCGAATCCGCTGACTACCGTGGCGCTGTTCCTTGGCCTGGCGGGCAATATGAACAACGCCGAGCGGAACAAACAGGCGTTGATGGCTTCGGTGTATGTCTTCGCCATCCTGATGGTGTCGTGGTATGCCGGCCAGGTGGTGATGAATACATTCGGCATATCAATACCTGGGCTGCGTATCGCCGGGGGGTTGATTGTGGCCTTTATCGGTTTCCGCATGCTGTTCCCCCAGCAAAAAGCCCACGATTCGATGGAAGCGAAGATCAAATCGGAAGAGCTACAGGATGAGCCAACCGCCAATATCGCCTTTGTGCCGCTGGCGATGCCAAGCACCGCCGGTCCGGGCACCATCGCGATGATCATCAGTTCCGCCTCAACCGTGAAGCACGGCGTGGACTTCCCGGAGTGGGTGGTGCTGGCGGCGCCGCCGATTATCTTTGCCCTGTTGGCGATCATTCTCTGGGGTTGCCTGCGCAGTTCGGGGGCGATTATGCGTCTGGTAGGCAAAGGCGGCATTGAGGCCATTTCGCGGCTGATGGGCTTCCTGCTGGTCTGCATGGGCGTGCAGTTCATTATTAACGGCGTGCTGGAGATCATTTCGACCTGGCATCCCTGACCGCGGTGATGCGCAGAGAGACAAAAGCCCGCCGGAGCGATACCGACGGGCTTTTTTTTGCGGCTCAATCAAGAGTGGTGCGGCTGGTGCTCTTCCAGCGATACCGGCCAGCGACGGAAGATCAGCAGGGCCCAGATCAGGCCTGCCAGCGCCGGGATGGCGCCGATGTAGCCGATGGAGGCCATAGAGAGGTGCAGACTCACCTGGCTGCCTACCAGCGCGCCGGCGCCAATACCGATGTTAAAGATGCCCGAGAACAGCGACATGGCGACGTCGGTGGCGTCCGGGGCGGAGGCCAGCACTTTCACCTGCATGCCGAGACCGATAATCATGATCGCCACCCCCCAGAAGATGCTGAGCAGCATCAGGTGGTGCGGGTTATGCGAGGCCGGCAAAAGCAGCAGCAGACAGGCCAGCAGCAGGCCGATGGCGAGGCTTATCAGCCCCGAAGCGTGCTGGTTACCGAGCTTGCCGAACAGAATGCTGCCGATAATCCCGGCCCCGCCTAGGATCAGCAGCAGTACGGTGGCAAAATTGCCGCTCAGACCCGCCACCGTCTGGACGAAGGGTTCGATATAGCTGTAGGCGGTATAATGGGCGGTCACCACCACCACGGTCAGAATGTACACGCTGACCAGCGCCGGGCGACGGAACAGCACCGGCAGGCTTTTCAGCGAGCCTGAGTGTTCGCTCGGCAGCGTCGGCAGCAGTTTCACCAGGCAGGCCAGAGTGGCTAAGGCGCCGAGGCCGATCGCCAGGAAGGTCATCCGCCAGCCAAAATACTGGCCGATGATGCGGCCGATCGGAATGCCAAACACCATCGCCAGCGCGGTACCGGTGGCGATCAGGCTCAGCGCCTGCGCCCGTTTGCCCGGGGGCGCCATGCGGATGGCCAGCGCCGACGTTATCGACCAGAACACCGCATGGGCGAAGGCGATGCCGATGCGGCTGATGACCAGCACGTCAAAATTCCATGCAAAGAACGACAGCACATGGCTGGCGATAAACAGAATAAACAGGCCGATGAGCAACCGCCGACGCTCCACTTTGCTGGTCAGCAGCATAAACGGCAGCGACATTAACGCCACCACCCATGCGTAGATGGTCAGCATCATGCCCACCTGGGCGGTTTCCATGCCGAAGCTGTCGGCAATATCCGACAGCAGACCGACCGGGGCAAATTCTGTGGTGTTAAAAATAAACGCGGCGATGGCCAACGTCACGACACGTAGCCACGCTACCTTGCGTGAGACCGTATTCGTAGTCATAAGCTCTGGACTGGTGATTCAGGGGAAGATGTGACGCTGATCTTAAAACGTTTGCTGGCGAAAAGACAATCATTTTGTGATCTGCATCTCATTTCACTGCAAACGGCCAGGTGCGGTTAAGCAATTAATTTTGCTATGGATAGTGTCAGGGGGGCGCTTTTATGTCATGTTGAAGGAAAGTAAAAAAAAATAAGGACAGTGTATGCAGGAAATACAATTTTATCTGGTCGATGCCTTCAGCGATAAAAACTTCGGCGGCAATGCCGCGGCCGTTTGCCCCCTCAGCGAGTGGTTAGCCGACGATGTGCTGCTGAAAATGGCCCAACAGCATAACCAGTCCGAAACGGCGTTCTTCGTCCGCACCGACGAAGGCTATGAGCTGCGATGGTTTACCACCCTTGGCGAGATCAACCTCTGCGGCCACGCCACCCTGGCGACGGCGCACGTTATTTTTGAATATCTCGACCATCCCTCGGCGACGATTACCTTTAGCACCCGTTTTGTCGGCGACCTGCGGGTGACCCGCAGCGGCGACTGGCTGACGCTCGACTTCCCGGCGTGGACGACCACCCCGGTGGCCAATCCGCCGGCGGACCTGCTGGCCGGGCTGGGCCTCGAGGCGGCCGTCGAGGTACGGGAAGGGCGCGATTATCTGGTGCTGCTGGCGGATCGCCGGCAGGTTGAAGCGGTGCAACCGGACATGGCGCGCCTGCAGACGCTCGGCAAAATGATCTGCGTGAGCGCGCCGGATGAGGAATATGACTTTGTCAGCCGCTTCTTCTGCCCGGGAGAAGGGGTGCCGGAGGATCCGGTGACCGGCTCCGCCCACAGCATGCTGATCCCCTGGTGGGGCGACAAGCTGGGGAAAACCACCATGATGGCGCGCCAGGTCTCCGCCCGCGGCGGGGATCTGCGCTGCCAGTGGCAGGGCGACCGGGTGCTGATCGGCGGCCAGGCCACCACCTATCTGCGCGGAACTGTCTATTTACGTTAATCCTCACCGCCGCGTCGTTCCGTTGCCGGGGACGGCGCGGCGTGCGTCATCAGGCAAGGGAGGCGCCACCGCACATCACCAGCTCCTGTCCGGTCATCGCCGATGCGCCCTCACTCAATAACCAGCTTATCAGCGAGACCACCTCCTGCGGGGTAATGAGCCGCCCCAGCGGCGGCAGCCGCGGCGGAGAGCTTTCCCTGCCAGGCTGATGGAGCATCGGCGTATCGGTTGCCCCGGGCGCCACCACGTTGACCGTCACCCCTGCGGGCGCCAGCTCTGCCGCCCAGCTTCTGGCAAGGGCGACCAGCGCGGCTTTGGTGGCCGTATACTGGGAACGACCCGCTGCGCCTCGTGATGTTCGGCTTCCCAGCAGAACAACCCTCCCGCCCGGCTCCATGGCCGGGGCGAAGTGATTGACCAGCGTTTGGGCCGCGTCGACATGTAAACGCCACAGCGACTCGCCGCGCAGTGGATCAAGATTGCCCAGGGGCGCGGCGGTCATCGAACCCGCGGCGTGGATGATGGCCTGAGGAGGCTCAATCCGTTCCAGCGCCGCCAGCAGCGCGCTGCGTTGGCTGACATCGACCTCCAGATGGCGAAAGTTCGGCTGTGAGAAGGGCGGCAGCGAACGGCTCATGCCGACCACCTGCCAGCCGTCCTCCAGCAATTGCCTCACCACCGCGGCGCCGATTCCGGAGCTGGCCCCGGTGACTATGGCCCGCTTCATTGCGCCTCCAGCATCGCTGCCGGTATCTTGAATACCGCCTTTCTGACCGGCGCTGGCGTCGAAACCGCACACAGCGCCTGGTGCGGTTCGCCGGGGTAAAAGACCGCGAAGTCGCCGGGACGCAGCAGAATAGAGACACTCTCCGGGGCCGGCTGACAGAGATAGAGGTCGGGCTTAAGCTCATTATCCTGCGGGCGCATCACGGCAGCCATGCCCGCCTGGATCCGCTCCTCGCCGGCCAGGATGACCTGAATATCCGCCCACTGGCGATGATATTCCGTATGCCGCTCGGCCGCAGGCTGGGTTTGCGCCACGCCGAGGGTGCAGAACCACGGCGCGCCGTCGGGCTGGAAGCGGCCATCCTCTCTGGCGCTCAGGGCGGCCAGCGAACAGGCCTCGCTGCTCAAAAGCTGCTTTAACGCTGGCGGCAGACCAGCCTTGTGCAGCGCCTGCAGGGTACCGATAATCATGCGCTTTCTCCTTTCACCCACTGTGGCGAAACGCGAACATACTTGATCGCCTGACGGTACCAGGTGTAGGCGATATGCAAATTACCGTCTGCTCCCTGTTTGATGCTGGGGTAGGAGAACTCCCGGTTCAGCTTCTGCTCCGAATTATTGGTCATGCAGTAGCCGTCGCCCTCGTCAAGATTACGCAGCCACGGCCAGCTTTTGCCGCCGTCAGGCGAGATCGCCACCGTCATCGGCGCGCGGGGCGCGCCCCAGAAGGCGCTTTTTCCGGTTGTTTCCGGCTCCTTACGGCCATCGTCATCCGCAATTTCATCGTACAGTGAGGCTCGGCGTTCGGTGGCCCCGGCGGCGCTCATATTATTAAACACCAGCGCCAGTTCGCCATTGTCGAGAGTCGTCGCCTGAATGGACGAGTTGTTGTTCGGCAGCGTCGTTGGCACCGGCGCAGACCAGCTTTCACCCTGGTCGCTGGAGCGGCTGAACCAGATGTGATCCGCCCAGCGACTGCGAAAGAAGGCCGCCAGTCCGCCGTCGGGATGCGCGGTGATGCTCATATGGACGCAGCCAAGACTCTCCGGGACCGCTACGTCGCGCCAGCTTCTGCCGCCGTCGGAGGAGATCTTCACCGCGCTGACGTCATTGTTACCCACCCATTTCTCGCCGGGTGCAGTGCGGCAGTAAAACACCGGCAGCAGCCAGCTGCCGTCAGGCATGACGCTAATCGGCTGGCGAATAAAGGTACCGGGCTGATCTAACAGGGTGTCGATGGGTCCCCAGCTTTGCCCGCCGTCGTGTGACTGGCGGTAGCGCACAATGGCGGTATCCTGGTTGCCGGCGAATTGCGCCGTCCATAACAGCCACACTACCTGGTCCGGCGCCTGAAACAGCACCGGATTTTGTTCCGAGCGGTCAGGATCGTCGGAGAGCTTAACCGCTTCGCTCCAGCGATCGCTGCCGGGGGCTAACCGCGAACCCCAGATCGAAATGTCGGCTTTCCCCTCCTGGGAGCCGCCGAACCAGACGCACATCAGGCTGCCATCTTCCAGCTGAAGCAGGTTGGCGGCATGATTTTGCGGGCAGGCGCTGGGGAGCATCGCCCATGCGATATGTTCATCTTGCTGGTGCTGGCGAATGACGCCGTCGAAAGAAGGAATTGCGGACATGTTTTAGACTCCACGTTGCTCAACAGGGGCAGGGGATGATTGTGATTTATTCGGGATCAGGCGATCGATGACCATAATGATCGCCGGGGTCGCCAGGGCGACATACATGTTATTGATGCCGAACGGATCGCCAAGTAAATACCAGACGGAGGTCACCACGCAGGCGCCGATCAGACCGGCATTGGCGCCGCGGGTGCTCCTGAAGAAGGGGGCATAGAAGGCGATGACCGCCACTACGGTAATGGACAGGCGGATGGCGCGGGTGAAGAAGGAGAGTTTCAGCACTTCCGGCACCAGCAGCACAAAGATCAGCGGCAGGAAGCCGATAATTAACGATGCCCAGCGCGTGGCTCTGAACTCCTGGTCCGGAGTTGGGTTACGCCATGGTACGTAGAAATCTTTCACCACCAGCGAGGCAATGGCCAGAGCAACGGTACTTACGCTGACGAATATCGAGGCCACAAGTGACGTTGTCACGAGTCCCGCCAGCCAGGGATTCATGTCCTGCAGAAATACCGGCAGGGCGTACAGGCTGTTGATTTCCGGATGCAGATACTTCGCCGCCACGCCGATGATGGCGATGGCAAGGGCGATGGGCAGGCAGAAAAAGAAGGCGATCCACGTGGAGCGCTTTGCTGACCGGACGTCTTTGGTGGAGCTGATCGCCTGGATAACAAACTGGGTGCAGAAGATGGAGCCGATAGTGCCGATAAGCCAGGCGAAGATAGTGCCAGCGCCAATGTTGCCATCCCACGTCCAGTAGTAATCCGGCATCTTCTCAATCATCGGCGTGAAGCCGCCGGTTTTGGACAGAGCAAAACCCAGAATGATCAGCAGACCAGCGTATTTTAACGCGCTGTGTAACATGGTGACCCAGGCGACGCCTTTCATGCCGCCGAAGGCGAAATAGAAGGTACTAACGATGGCGGTAATAAAGGCGGCCACGGGTAAGTTGACTTTTAAGACGGTGGAAATAGCCGCGGCGCCGCTGACGTAGTTGCCCACGTTAACCAGCAACAGCGCATAAATCATGATCAGGGAGATAATATTTTTGGTACTGGTGCCATATTTCTCAGCGATAGCCCCGGATATGGTGATTTTCCCGGTGTTATAGATGCGCTTTACCAGAATCAAACCGAACAGCGGGAAGCCGATGGCCGCCCCCAGCACGGACCATGAGGCGGCAATTCCGCTCTCAAAGGCGGCCTGAGCGGTACCGATGGTTGATTTGGCGCCAATATATTCCGACATCAGTAATATACCGACAATAAAGGCCGGCATGGCGCGCGAGCCTTCCATAAAATCCCCGGAATTCTTACTACGAATACGGAATGTCAGCCAGGTGGTAAACAGAATATAGGCAATGACAATGCCGACAATAATAAAGGTATCTTCAGCGGTAAAATGATTCATCTTAGCCTCTCTCTGGGCGTACGAATCCTGGGTACGGCGGTACCCGGTCTGTTTTATTTACGAAACGCAGCGGGTATTACGCTAAATAACGGGCAATGATGCCGCGTATTTCCTGCAGCTGCTGGTCACTAAACTGCACCGCGTAGCGGCTGTCGCCCACCTCATGGCCCATCAGCTGCAGCGCTTTTTTCACCGCCGCGGGTGAGAACGCTACCTTGTACAGGTCGGTGCGCAGGCCCGTTACCCGCTCCTGCGCCTGGCGCGATCCGGCGATATCTCCAGCATGGAACAGCGACCAGATAGCGTTGATCTCGGCAGGCGCGACGTTGGCAAGCCCCGAGATGCAGGCTGAGCAGCCGTCGACAAACCCCTGATGGATAAGCGAGTCCGGGCCGTTGAGAACGTCGAAACCGTCAATGTCGCGTACCGCGTCAAGAAAGCCTTTCAGACTGTCGTAGCTGCCGGCGCTATCCTTGATGCCAATGATATTGTCGTGCTGCGCCAGCTTACGCGCTGTCTCCGGCGCAAGGGTGTTACCGGTGCGGGCGGGAATGTTGTAAAGAAAGAGCGGGACGCTCAGCGCGTCGGCGATCGCCGTATAGTGGTTTATCAGCTCTTCCTGCTTCAGGGGCACGAACCACGGGGTAATGGCCGATACCGCGTCAACCCCGAGGCGGGCGATCTGCTGGCCAAGCCGGCGAGTCTCCCGGGTGGAAACCTCCCCGATGTGGGCTACCACCGGCGCGCGACCGGCGGCCGCCTCCACGCAGGTTCTGGCGACGGCGATCTTCTCTTCCTCATTGAGGACAAAAAACTCGCCGTTGGTGCCGCCGCAGAATATGCCGTTGCCCGCGGCGATCTGGCGTTGCACCTGCTGCTGCAGCGCTGGCAGGTTAAGGGCTCCCTCGGTGGTAAAGGGGGTAACGATGGCGGTGAGTACGCCGCTAATGGCTCTCCTCATTTGATTTTCTCCTGTTAGGCATGTTCCGGAAACAGCGTCTGGTAGATAGCCGCGATCTCTTCACGGCTGACGCTGCAGGGGGCGTTATTCATCAGGCGCTTAACGTTCTGCGCCGCCGCGCTGAGGGCGGGGATGCTGTCTGCGGGAACGCCGAGCGCGGCGAGGTTATCGGGCAGCGGTAAGCGTTTGACCAGCGCCGCCAGCCATGCCACCAGCGCATGGGATTTCTCTTCCTCGCTGAGGGTGAGGTCCGCGTCGGGGATTAGATCCCAGACCTGAGCGAACTTCGCCACCGCGTGGGGGCGGACCACCCGCATGCAGGGCGCCAGCAGAATGGCGTTGGCCACCCCGTGCGGCAGGTGCCAGGTGCCGCCGAGCGGATAGGAGAGCGCATGCACCAGATGGGTGCCGGCATAGTTGATCGCCGCGCCGCCGTACCACGAGGCCCAGAGCATCTCCAGCTTCGCCGTCAGATCCTGCGGCTGATCCACCGAGCGTTCGATATGACGCACCAGCTTGTGTAAACCGATTAACGCCGCGTTATCGCTTACCGGGTTGGCCACGGTGGAGGTGAAACACTCCAGCAGATGGCACAGAGCATCGATCCCGGTCGAGGCTGCGATGCTGGCCGGCATGCTGGTGGTCAGCTCCGGCAGCAGGGCGACGTAGTCCGGGAGCAGCACCGGGGAGATGATCCCCACTTTGGTCTGCTGCTCGGGGATCGCCAGAATAGCGTTCGGCGTTGCTTCGGAGCCGGTCCCGGCGGTGGCAGGGATCAGCAGGGAGCAAAGCCGTCGTTGCGGCTGTTCACCCGCCAGCAGGGCCGTCAGAGTGGGGGCTTGCGGATGCAGCAGCACCGACAGCAGTTTCGCCACGTCCAGCACGCTCCCACCGCCAATGCCGACGACCATCTGCGGTTGAGAAGCGCCCAACTGGCTGACGATCTCCGCCACATCCTGATGACTGGGCTCGGCAGGCACACTGTTAATGACCTCAACCTGGCGCCCGTCAGCCGCCAGCAGGCGATGGATCGCCCGGGTCGCCTCCAGCGCCCCGACGTTCTGGTCGGTCACCAGCAGGATACGGGTTTTATCTGCCAGCAGCGGGAGCAGTGCCGATGAGGCGCCAGCCCCGCTGATGATCGTGCTGTGTATCGTCGCCACGCGTTTCTCCTTGGTAGTGGTTGATTGAATTCAATCATTCACGAGTCGTTCTACTCGTCTGGTGGGGAAAAGTTATAATTTATACGGCGGTTTAATAACTTGAGCTTGCTCACATTTAATCAAATATGATTGAATATAATCAATTTCAGATTTGCAACGTTTACAACGACCACAAGGCAGGACAATGAAAGACGGCAATAACAGCGTGCTGGTGCTGGCAGATGACTTTACCGGAGCCAATGACGCCGGGGTCAGCCTGGCGGAGGCGGGCATGTCGGTAGAAGTGGCATTCTTCGCCGGGCAGGCATCATCCGCCCGGGCGTTAATACTCAACAGCGACAGCCGGGCGATGACCGCCGGCGCGGCCGCCGACAAGGTCACCGCTCTGCTGCGCGGCGCGGCGCGATTCGCCCCGCGCTGGCAGATAAAGAAGATCGACTCCACGCTGCGCGGCAACCCCGGCGCCGAACTGGAAGCGATGATGACGGCGCAGGGCTGCCGGGTGGCGGTTGTGGCGCCGGCTTACCCGGCGGCCGGGCGGCATACCCGGGACGGACGCTGCTATGTACACGGGATACCCCTCGATCACACCGAATTTGCCAGCGATCCGAAGACGCCGGTTAGCCGGGCGGATATTGCCGGCATTCTCGCCATGCAGAGCCGGCTGCCGAGCCGGTCGCTGAGCGCCGCCCAGCTTCCGGGAGCGTTAGCGACGGCAGGCGAAGCGAGGCAGGTACTGATTATCGACGCCTGGGAAGAGCGTCATCTGGATCAGGTTATTGACGCCGTCGCTCCTCATGCGCAGGAGACCCTGCTGGTCGGCTCGGCAGGCCTTTGCGAGGCGCTGGCGCGCCGCCTGCGCCGCAGCGAGCAGGGGCCGCTGCTGGCGGTGGTCGGCTCGATGAGCGAGATGGCGCAGCGCCAGGTCGCGGCGCTGCAGGCTCATTCCCGAGTGAGAAAGATCGAAATTGATGTCGAACAGGCCTTTAGCGGATCGCCGAAGGAGGAAGCCTCGCGGATCGCCGAGGTGCTGCGTGAGGGTGATCACTGCGTGGTGACCACCCGCCCGAATAACGCCGTCCGGCAGGGGATTGAAGCCCAGTGCCGCGAACGCGGTCTCAGCCGTGCGGCCTACGGGGAGCACATCTGCGCCTGGCTTGCCGACGTTACGGCACAGGCGGTGGCGCTGTGTCCCCCTGGCGCGCTGTACCTCTCCGGTGGCGATGTGGCCATCGCCGTGGCTCAGGCGCTCGGCGCCAGCGGTTTTCAGATCCGCGGCCGGGTCGCGGAGTGCGTCCCATACGGATACTTCCTCGGCGGCCGCTGGTCGCGGCCGGTGATGACTAAAGCCGGAGGATTCGGCACCGACACCACGCTATTACATGTTGTGAATTTTATTGAGGAGAAACTGAGTGTCTAACATCATTGCAGTCACAATGGGCGACCCGGCAGGGATTGGTCCGGAGATTATTATCAAATCCCTCGCCGAAGGAGCGCTGAGCGGCGCGCCGGTGGTGGTGGTGGGCTGCGCGCAGACGCTGCGGCGTATCCTGGCGTTGAACATCACCCCGCGGGCGGAGCTACGCATCATTGACCATCCCGCCGAGGCAAGCTTTGCCCCGGCGACGATTAACGTCATCGATGAGCCGCTCAGCGACCCGCAGGGGCTGCGTCCTGGCGAAGTGCAGGCCCAGGCCGGGGATCTGGCGTTTCGCTGCATTGAGCGGGCGACCCGCCTCGCGCTGGAGGGCGCCGTCGCGGCCATCGCCACCGCGCCGTTGAATAAAGAGGCGCTGCATCTGGCGGGGCATGCTTTTCCCGGCCATACGGAACTGTTGGCCCACCTGACGCAAACCACCGATTACGCCATGGTGCTGTATACCGAAAAGCTTAAGGTTATCCATATCACCACCCATATCGCCCTACGCCAGTTCCTTGACACCCTCAACCAGCCGCGGATCGAGACAGTGATCGGCGTGGCGGATCGCTTTCTGCGCCGGGTCGGCTATCAGCGTCCGCGCATTGCGGTCGCCGGCGTGAACCCGCACGCCGGGGAGAACGGCCTGTTTGGCGATGAAGAGATCCGCATCGTCGCCCCCGCGGTTGCCGCCATGCGGGAGCAGGGAGTGGAGGTAACCGGCCCCTGTCCGCCGGACACGGTGTTTATGCAGTGTCATGAGGGGATGTACGACATGGTCGTGGCGATGTATCACGACCAGGGGCATATTCCGCTGAAGCTGCTGGGATTCTATGATGGGGTCAATATCACCGCCGGGCTGCCGTTTATCCGCACCTCTGCGGATCATGGCACCGCGTTTGATATTGCCTGGACAGGTAAAGCGAAGTCTGAGAGCATGGCAACCTCCATTGAGCTCGCCATGCACATCGCGCAGGAATAACATGAAGGGATATAACCGGTTAGAGCAGATTATGGACTTCCTGAAAAGCCATAATCTGGTGACAGTCGACCAGCTGGTGGCGGCGACCAACGCCTCGCCAGCCACCATTCGCCGCGACCTGATCAAACTCGATCAGGAAGGGGTGATCAGCCGCACGCATGGCGGGGTGACGTTGAACCGGTTTATTCCTGCCCAGCCGACGACGCTGGAGAAAGCCCAGCGCAGCCCGCTGGAAAAGCAGGCTATCGCCAGCGCGGCGGCAGCGCTGGTGAAAGCCGGCGACGCCATTGTGCTCGATGCCGGCACCACCATGATTGAGCTGGCGCGGCAGATCACCCATCTGCCGCTGCGGGTGATCACCAGCGATTTACATATCGCCCTGTTTTTGTCGGAATTTAAGCAGATTGAAGTGACGATTATCGGCGGGCGCATCGATGACAGCAGCCAGTCGTGCATCGGCGATCACGGCCGCCGCCTGCTGCAGACCATCTGGCCCGATCTCGCCTTCGTCAGCTGCAACGGCTGGGACCTTGAGAAAGGGATCACCGCCCCGACGGAGGAGAAGGCCGCCCTGAAACGCGACCTGATGGCCAATGCCCGCCGGCGCATTCTGCTGGCGGACAGCTCCAAATACGGCGCCTGGTCACTCTTCAACATTGCCCCGCTGGAGTTGTTGACCGATATCGTCACCGACGGCCACCTGCCGGAATCGACCCGCGAGGCGCTGGTGACCCTTTCCCCTCAGCTGATCATTGCCGACTGATCCAGACGTCGCCGTCTGCCGTCAGGGCAGACGCGCGATATTGGCTTTGATCACCGCAACCGACTGGCTGAACTTCGCCTGTTCTTCGCCGGCCAGCCGCAGTTCGATAATCTGCTCCACGCCCCCCTGGGCCAGCACCGCCGGCACCCCAGCCGCCGCGCCGCTGACCCCGTACTCACCGTCAAGAATGCAGGAGACCGCCAGCGCGCGGTGGCTGCCGGTAAAAATATTGCGGCAGATCTCGGCGATGGTGCCTGCCACGCCATATTCCGTACAGCCTTTGCCGGCGTAGATCTCAAACCCTAGCTTGCGCACTTTGTCGGCCATCGCCTCCCGGTCGAGCGGCCGGCCGGTGCGTTGCTGGTAGAGGTCGGCGATCGGCGTGCCATATACCGAGGAGTGCGACCATACCGGAAACTGGGTATCGCCGTGCTCGCCGAGGATAAAAGCGTCGATGCTCTGGGCGCCAATGTTAAGATCCTGCGCCAGCAGACGGCGCAGGCGGGTGGTATCCAGCCAGACGCCGGTGCCCAGCACCTGGCTGCGCGGCAGGCCGGAGAGCTGCCATACCTGCCAGGTGATGATGTCACACGGGTTGGTGGCCACCAGGAAGATGCCGTTAAACCCGTTGGCCATCATGGTCGGCACAATGCTCTTGACGATTTTCGCGGTAGTGGTCAGTTCATCGAGACGGCTCTGGCCGGGGCGCAGCGCGCCGCCGGAGACGGTGATCACCGCGATGTCGACATCGGCGCAGTCGCTGGCCTCGCGGGTGGAGATGGTCATCATCCCCGGCAGATAGGCCGCGGCATCGCTGAGGTCCTGAGCGTGGGCCTCGGCGCGCGGCTGGTTAAGGTCGACGAGGATCAGCTCCTCGCAAATGCTCTGGTTGAGCAGGGCGTAGGCCGCTGACGCGCCGACGTTACCGGCGCCAATAATCATCACTTTACGGGCTTTGGTGCGCATATTCAGGTCTCAAAAACGGACGGCAGGGAATAAAGTTACTGCGTTTCAGTTAGTTAGCGCAAGTGGTGGGCGGCAATATAAGTTAATGCTATGGCGGAAACCGTTCCGGGGCGCGCTACAGTGGCGTAAAAAAAGGAGCTCACCTATGTATACCATCACCGACATCGCCCCCACCGACGCCGAATTTACCGCCCTGATTGCCTCCCTCGACGCCTGGCAGGAGACACTCTACCCGGCGGAGAGCAACCATCTGCTGGACCTCGGCCAGCTGCCGCCGGAGACAGTGATCGCCATGGCGATCCGCAGTCCGCAGGGCGAAGCCGTTGGCTGCGGGGCTATCGTCCTCAGCGATGAAGGTTTTGGCGAGATGAAGCGGGTCTATATTGATCCACAGCATCGTGGGCAACAGCTGGGAGAAAAGCTGCTGGCGGCCCTGGAGGCGAAAGCGCGCCAGCGCGACTGCCATACTCTGCGCCTGGAGACCGGCATCCATCAGCATGCGGCCATCACCCTCTATACGCGCAACGGCTATCAGACCCGCTGCGCGTTTGCTCCCTACCAGCCCGATCCGCTCAGCGTCTTTATGGAGAAACCGCTGTTTGCCGATCTTCGTTCAGCAGCGCTATAAACGCTTCCAGCTGGCGGGTTTTGGCGCCCCGGCGCCACACCAGCCAGGTGGTGAGCCAGCGCCACTCTTCCGCCAGCGGCCAGGCGGATACCTGCTGATGGCCCGGCATACTCTCCAGCATACTGCGCGGGATCAGCGCCAGCCCGGCGCCGGCGATCACGCAGGCCAGCATCCCGTGATAAGACTCCATCTCATGGATCCGGCCCGGAGTGGCTCTGTCGGCATGGAACCAGCTCTCAAAATGCCGGCGGTAGGAACAGTTGGCGCGAAAAGCGTAGACATTAGCCCCGTTCACTTCGCTGGCGCGGGCGATGGGCGCGTGGCCGTAGGGAGCGACGATCATCATCTCTTCAGGGAACACCGGCAGCCCCTCCAGGCCCGGGTGCACCAGCGGTCCGTCAACGAACGCGGCGCTCAGGGCTCCCTCCAGCACGCCGTCGATCATCGTCCCGGAGGGGCCGGTGGAGAGGGCGAGATGAATTTTCGGGTAGCGCTGATTAAAGTGGGCCAGGGTGGTGGGGATCCGCACCGCCGCGGTGCTCTCCAGCGAACCGAGAGAGAAGAGTCCCTGGGGTTCGTCGCCCGCCACTACCATTCGCGCCTCGTCCACCAGGGCGAGGATCTGCTGGCTGTAGCGTAAGAAGCTGTGGCCCGCGGGCGAGAGGCGCAGCCGCTGGTTCTCGCGGATAAACAGCTCAACGCCAAGATCCGCCTCCAGCTGGCGGATGCGGGTGGTGAGGTTGGACGGCACGCGATGCACTTTCTGCGCTGCCTGGGTAATGCTGCCGGTGCTGGCGACGGCGTTAAACATCTCTAGCTGAGTCAGGTCCATACTATTCTTCTTTTGTGAATGCGTTGCTTAATATTATTCATTTTCAATGAATGGAAAGGTAAGCCAGAATACGTTCACTTCGCAAGCAACGAGAGAGAGAATAACGATGAATTTATCTGCAACGCACGCCGTCTCCGTCAACCCGACTACCGGCGAGGTGGTCTCCTCGCTGCCGTGGGCCAGCGAACGCGAGGTCGACGCGGCTATCGCTCTCGCCGCGGCGGGCTATCGCCAGTGGCGTCAGACGCCGCTCGCCGCACGCGCCGACGCGCTGCGCCGCATCGGGGCCGAGCTGCGCGCCCGCGGTGAAGAGGTGGCCCAGACGATCACTCTCGAGATGGGCAAACCGATTGCTCAGGCTCGCGGCGAGGTGGCGAAATCCGCCAATCTCTGCGACTGGTATGCCAAACATGGCCCGGCGATGCTGGCGACCGAAGCCACCCTGGTGGAAAATAACCAGGCGGTGATCGAATATCGTCCGCTGGGGGCCATTCTGGCGGTGATGCCGTGGAACTTCCCGGTCTGGCAGGTGCTGCGCGGCGCGGTGCCGATCCTGCTGGCCGGCAACAGCTACCTGCTGAAGCACGCCCCGAACGTGATGGGCAGCGCCCGCCTGTTGGGCGAGATTTTTGCTGCCGCCGGCCTGCCGGAGGGCGTGTTTGGCTGGGTCAACGCCACCAATGACGGCGTTTCGCAGATTATCAATGACGACCGCATCGCGGCGGTGACCGTCACCGGCAGCGTCCGCGCCGGGAAAGCGATTGGCGCTCAGGCGGGCGCGGCGTTGAAGAAATGCGTGCTTGAGCTGGGGGGATCCGATCCCTTTATCGTTTTGAACGATGCCGATCTGGATGAAGCGGTGAAGGCCGCCGTCACCGGCCGCTATCAGAACAGCGGCCAGGTGTGCGCCGCGTCGAAGCGCTTTATCCTCGAAGCCGGCATTGCCGAGGCCTTCACCCGCAAATTTGTCGACGCCGTCGCGGCGCTGAAGATGGGCGATCCGCGCGACGAGCAGAATTACGTCGGGCCGATGGCGCGATTCGATCTGCGCGATGAACTGCACCAGCAGGTAACGGCGACCCTCGATGAAGGCGCAACCCTGCTGCTGGGGGCGGAAAAAATCGAAGGGGCGGGCAATTACTATGCGCCAACGGTCCTGGGCAACGTCACCGCCGGCATGACCGGCTTCCGCCAGGAGCTGTTTGGTCCGGTCGCGACCCTGACCACCGCCCGTGACGCAGACCATGCGCTGGCCCTCGCCAACGACAGCGAATTTGGCCTGTCGGCAACGGTCTACACCACCGACGAGGCGCAGGCCCAGCGCTTTGCCCGCGAGCTGGAGTGCGGCGGTGTCTTCCTTAATGGCTACTGCGCCAGCGACGCCCGGGTGGCTTTCGGCGGCGTGAAGAAGAGCGGTTTTGGTCGCGAACTGTCGCATTTTGGCCTGCATGAGTTCTGCAATGCGCAGACCGTCTGGAAAGACCGTCGCTAATCTGCGTTTGCCCCTGACGACCGTCGTTCTCGTCTGCTATACTCGCCCACCAAAATTCGACGGTGGGCAAGGAGCCGCGTGTGGCGACGGTGATCAATAACGCAATGCTGGAAGCCATTCTGGCAGAAATCAGGCCGCTGATTGGCCGCGGTAAAGTGGCGGATTATATTCCGGCGCTGGCCAGCGTCAGCGGCGATAAGCTTGGCATCGCTATCTGTACGGTGGACGGGCAACATTTTGCCGCCGGCGATGCCCATGAACGATTCTCCATCCAGTCGATCTCCAAGGTATTGAGTCTGGTGGTGGCCATGAACCACTATCAGGAAGAGGAGATCTGGCAGCGGGTGGGGAAAGATCCCTCCGGTCAGCCCTTTAACTCGCTTCTGCAGCTCGAGATCGAGCAGGGCAAACCGCGCAACCCGTTTATCAACGCCGGGGCGCTGGTTGTCTGCGACATGCTGCAGAGCCGGCTCAGCGCGCCGCGCCAGCGAATGCTGGAGATTGTCCGCCGCCTGAGCGGCGTGGCCGATATCGCCTACGATCCGCTGGTGGCCCGCTCTGAGTTTGAGCATTCGGCGCGCAACGCCGCTATCGCCTGGCTGATGAAATCCTTCGGCAACTTCCATAATGATGTCGCCACCGTGCTGCAGAACTATTTCCACTACTGTTCGCTGGAGATGAGCTGCGTCGAGCTGGCGCGAACCTTTCTGTTTCTCGCCGACCGCGGCATCGCCCCGCATCTCGAAACGCCGGTTATCGCGCCGATACAGTCCCGCCAGGTGAATGCCCTGATGATGACCAGCGGCATGTACCAGAACGCCGGCGAGTTTGCCTGGCGCGTGGGTCTGCCGGCGAAATCGGGCGTCGGCGGCGGAATTGTGGCAATTGTGCCGCAGGAGATGGCGATCGCGGTCTGGAGCCCGGAGCTTGACGAGGCGGGGAACTCCCTGGCCGGCGTGGCGCTGCTGGAGAAACTGACTCAGCGGATGGGGAGGTCGGTGTTCTGATGGTCGATCAGGATCGATTATTTGCTCGCCTGGCGCGTTCGACGTTTCGTTCACGCTTCCGGCTGGGGATGAAAGAGCGGCAATACTGCCTCGATAAAGGGCCGGAGGTCATCGACCAGCATGCCGCCGATTTTATCCGTCAGCGGCTGGCGTCCGCCGCGCCGGCCAATGATGGCAAGCAGACACCGATGCGCGGTCACCCGGTGTTTATCGCCCAGCACGCGACCGCCACCTGCTGTCGCGGCTGCCTGGAAAAATGGCACGCCATTCCCCACGGCCGCGCGCTGAGCGAGCAGGAGCAGCGCTATATTGTGCAGGTGATCCACCGCTGGCTGGTGCTGCAGATGAACGGCCCGTCCGTGCGCTAATTTGCATTTGATTGGCGCCGGAGTATGCCTGATAAATATTCTCATGTTATGATAATCCGCTAACTAACTATTAACATAATAATTGCCTGAAACAATTAGACGGATAATTACTGAATGTCTTCACTGTCGATTCGGTCATTTACGCTGTTTCGTGAAGAACAACCCGTGCGCGATGCACTGGTCTTATTTACGTTAACGCTATTGCTGCATTTTCTGGGCGCGATGCTGCGTCTGGTGCAGGAGCTCTCTTTCTTCTGGCCGCTCAACGCAGTGATGGCCGGGATCTTTGCGCGCTACGTATGGCTTAATCGCAGCTATTTTTATGCCGTCTGCTTTGCGGCAATGCTGGTCTATGACGGATTAACTTCGCGCTGGGGAATGGGCTTTGCCTCATTGCTGATTAACTTCTCCAATATTGTCTTTATTGTGACCCTGGCGCAGCTGGTGCTGTGGGATAAACGACGCGCCGACTCGATGCCCGGCCCGATTAACGCGCTTAATTTATTCTGTTTCTGTCTGTTAGCCGCGCTGCTGTGCGCAGCGGTCGGCGCGTTGGGGTCGGTGGACGTCGAGCGCGCCACCTTTATTCCCCAGCTGGCGGACTGGTTTAGCGAGCAGTTCTCGACGGCGGTGCTTATTCTGCCGTTTATTCTGACCCTGACGCTGCCCTCCGCGTTAAGCGGTTTTCGCTTTCGCCAGCTGCTGCCCGCGCTGGCGCTGGTGCTGTCGATTGCCCTCGGCGTGGCGGTGGGCGGCGCCGGCAGCATTACCTTCC
Organism: Klebsiella sp. GB_Kp056; assembly: GCF_040064755.1. NCBI lineage: Bacteria > Pseudomonadati > Pseudomonadota > Gammaproteobacteria > Enterobacterales > Enterobacteriaceae > Klebsiella > Klebsiella sp. GB_Kp056. The sequence goes on from NZ_JBEAJA010000037.1 coordinate 150,243, forward strand.
CGTTACCGGCCCTGATCTGGTGCGCCGTGCGCTATCCGCTGCCGCTGACCTGCCTGTTGACCTTTCTCACCGGCATCGGCGAGATACTGCTGGTGGCCAACTCGTTAATTCACTTTGCGCCGGATACGCGAATGCAGCCGTGGCAGCTGTTCTCCACTCGCCTGGGGATCGCGGCGATGCTGATAAGTCCGGTGATCGTCGCCTCCAGCGTCGAGGCGATCAATATGCTGGTGAAACAGCTGGCCCTGCGCGCCGATTTTGATTTCCAGACCCGGGTTTATTCCCGTTCCGGGCTGAGCGAGGCGCTGAAACGTCAGGCCTTGCCGGCCGATAAACTGCTGACGGTGATGGTGCTGGACATCGATGGCTTCAAAAGGGTGAACGATGCCCTGGGCCATGAGGGCGGAGATTGCGTACTGACTCAGTTTGCCCAGCAGGTCAGACAACTGGTGGGCGAGCAGGGTATGGTCGCCCGTATCGGCGGCGAGGAGTTTGCGGTCGCCGCCGTGGTCGACAGTACCCAGCAGGGTTACCTGCTGGCGGAGAAGATCCGCCACGGCGTAGAGTCGCAAGCTTTCGGTTGGGGACATAACCCGATCCACCTGACCATCAGTATGGGACTGGAGACACGCGAGGTGGGCCAGGCCCGTATTACCGAGCTGTTTAACCAGCTGCTGCTGGCGGCGGACGATGAAATGGTCAAAGCCAAACGGACAGGCCGTAACCGCATCTGTATGCCGACGCTGACGGAAAGCGCACCATAAGAAAATCCTATAGGTGTTATGCTTGTGTTAATGATTGGTTAAAATATAGTGATGTGGTCAAAAACAAGGAGCTATTATGATCACATCATTTTCACTGCGCACGTTATCGCGTGACGATATTCTTCATCACCTTCCGGCATTAAGCGATATCCTGGCGAGCTGCGTGAACGGCGGCGCCTCGGTGAGCTTTATGCTGCCTTTCAGTCAGCAGACGGCGACGACCTTCTGGCAAAATGTCGCCAACAGCGTGGCGGCCGGGGAGCGCATCGTGCTGGCCGCCCTTGACGCTGAGGAACGTCCCGTCGGCACCGTGCAACTTATCACCAGCCAACCGGAAAACCAGCCCCATCGTGCGGACGTGGCCAAACTTTTGGTTCACCAAAATGCCCGCCGCCTGGGGATTGCCAACGCGCTGATGGCGGAGCTGGAGCAAACCGCCCGCCGGGTAGGTAAGACGGTGCTGGTGCTGGACACGGCGACCGGCAGCGGGGCGGAACAGTTCTATGTCCGCTGTGGCTGGGAAAAAGTGGGCGAAATTCCGCGCTATGCGCTGATGCCTGACGGTGCGATGACCGCCACTTCACTGTTCTATAAGTTTCTTCCCTGACGGCGGTTATTACAGAATCCTTTGATCAAAACAGGGTTTCACTGGTAGTAAAACCTGATAAGTTATTGGACCAATTACTCAGGTTGTATGACTACTCTTAGAGGGAACCCATTGTGAAAACGTTAAACCGTCGTGATTTCCCCGGCGCGCAGTACCCTGACCGTATCATCCAGTTTGGAGAAGGTAACTTCCTGCGCGCATTCGTTGACTGGCAGATTGACCTGCTCAACACGCATACCGACCTGAATGCTGGCATCGTGGTCGTTCGTCCTATCGCCACCGATTTCCCCCCCTCCCTGAATACCCAGGACGGCCTCTATACCACCATCATTCGCGGTCTCAACGAGCAGGGCGAAGCGGTGAGCGACGCGCGGCTGATCCGCTCGGTCAATCGGGAAATCAGCGCTTACGCTGACTACGACGCTTTTTTACGTCTGGCGCATAACCCCCAGATGCGGTTTGTCTTTTCCAATACCACTGAGGCGGGCATCAGCTACCATGCCGGGGATCGGTTTGATGACGCGCCGCCGGTAAGCTATCCGGCAAAACTGACCCGCCTGCTGTTTGAACGCTACCAGCATTTTGCCGGCGCAGCCGATAAGGGATGGGTGATCATCCCCTGCGAACTGATCGATTATAACGGCGAGGCGTTGCAGACGCTGGTGCTGCGCTATGCCTCCGAGTGGCAGCTGCCGCAGGCCTTTATCAACTGGCTGACGTCGGCAAATACCTTCTGTTCCACGCTGGTGGATCGCATAGTGACAGGTTACCCGCGCGATGAAGTGGCGGCTCTGGAGGCGCAAACCGGCTATCAGGACGCTTTCCTCGATACTGCCGAGCACTTTTATCTGTTCGTTATTCAGGGGCCCGCCTCATTAGCCAGCGAGCTGCGACTCGATAAGCTGCCGCTCAATGTGCGCATCGTGGACGATATCAAGCCCTATAAAGAGCGCAAAGTGGCGATCCTCAACGGGGCGCACACCGCCCTGGTGCCGGTGGCCTTCCAGGCCGGGATCGACACCGTCGGCGAGGCGATGAACGATGCGGAAATTTGCGCGTTTGTCGAAAAGGCGATTTATGACGAGATTATTCCGGTGCTGGATCTGCCGCGCGATGAGCTGGTGTCATTCGCCAGCGCCGTGACCGGGCGCTTCCGTAATCCCTATATCAAACATCAGCTGCTCTCGATCGCTCTCAACGGCATGACCAAATACCGCACCCGTATTCTGCCGCAGCTGCTGGCAGGACAGAAGGCGCATGGCGCGCTGCCGCCGCGCCTGACCTTCGCCCTGGCGGCGCTGATCGCCTTCTACCGGGGAGAGCGGGAGGGGACAAGCTATCCGGTACAGGATGATGCGGAATGGCTGACGCGCTACCAGACGCTTTGGGCCCGCCATCGTGACGGCCAGATATGCACCCGCGAGCTGGTTTCCGCTGTGCTCAACGTGGAGTCCCACTGGGAGCAGGATCTCAGCCAGATCCCCGGCCTGGTGGAGCAGGTCGCCGCTGACCTTGACGCTATCCTGACCCGCGGTATGCGCGACGCCGTCAGGCCGCTCTGCTGATAGCGGAGTCTATTCACCCGGCTGCGGCCGGGTTTAATCGCAATCGAATTAGTTACAACATACTTTTTTATTAACCAGATTTAGCCGGTCGGCAGCCTCGCTGCAAAAGGCTTTTTAGTGCCAAATCGCCCTGCACAGGGGGAGAATTGTGGTTAAGCCGCTTGAACAAATACCTGCGCAGGAAAATAATGGCCTTAACACATATTTCCTGCCAATGTTCGCAGGCTAATTCATTCATCTGTAAGGAAACTCGCATGGTCATCGATATCCGGGAAGTTCGGCCGCATGACAAAGCCGAATGGCTTCAGCTCTGGGAAGGCTATACCCGCTTCTACGGCAGCCCGCAGCCGGAAGAGGTGACCGAATGCACCTGGCAGCGGATGCTGGAGGTGAACTCACCCGTGCTGGGCAGAGTCGCGGTGGTGGATGATACCGTGGTGGGGTTCGCTATCTGCATTCTGCACGAAGGCACCTGGGTCACCACGCCGATCTGCTATCTGGAGGATCTGTTCGTCGATCCTGCCTTCCGCGGACAAGGCATTGCCAGAACGCTGATTAAGTCGCTGCAAACCGAAGGGGCTGAGAAAGGCTGGTCACGTCTGTACTGGCATACTCGCCGTGATAATCCCGCCCGCCACCTGTATGATGAATTCACCCCGGCTGACGATTATGTGCGCTACAGGATCACCCTCGACTCCTGAAGCGATAAGATGTTGTTAAGCTTTTCCCGCTATAACAGGGGAAACAGGCTCAGGAGAAGCAACGATGGAAAAACGTCTCGAAACAGTGGTCAATCTGATAATGTTTCTTTCGCTCTTGGCGACGGCCTGGGATCTGTCACTGGTGCATCATCTCGCCTGGTAGCAACAAAATAGCCTGAATCGCGGCGCCCTGCAGGTGCCGCCTGTCTTATTCACCCGCCATTATGCCGGCGCTGAAACTCCAGTCCTCCAGCTGGTTAAACTGGATCACCACCATCACGTCCTGCGGGCTGACCGCCATCTCATCGGCTAACCGCGCGCACAGCCGACGGTAGAGCCCCTGTTTCTGCGCCCGGCGGCGAGGCTTCCCGGCGAAAATATGAAACAGCACGAAGCGGGCGCTGCGCCCGCCGCTGAGATAATGCGGGTCGTAAATGCGCTGTCCGTCGGCGGTCTGCTCGATAAACTGAAATTTGTCCGCCGGCGGCACGTCAAACTCCGCCACCAGGCATTCATGGAATAGCGCCGACAGTTGAGCAAACTCCGCGGGACGCCAGGCCGCGCCAAGCGAAATACGCGTCAGAGGCATGGCGCCTCCTGCGCGTTCAGGCAGGTCAGGGCGCTGGCCGCCGCCGGCCAGCCGGCGTAGAACGCCAGGTGGGTAAACAATTCGACCATCTCCTCCTGGCTCAGGCCATTTTGATAGCCGTAGGCGATATGCCAGGGCAGTTGCTCCGTTTTGCCCAGCGCCGTCAGGGCGGAGAGGGTGATTAAGCTGCGTTCGCGGAGCGACAGCTCGCTGCGCGCCCAGATATCGCCAAACAGCACCGTTTCGGTCAGTTCGGCCAGTTTTGGCGCAATGGCGGCCAGCGTGTGGCGATCGACAGAGGGGGTATGCATAGTGACTCCCGTTACAGGTTGAAGTGGTCGTCACTGTCGCACGCTGAGGAATATGTTGAATATCGCAATGTTCAGGATGGTTAATCCTGAAAATCAGGATGGTCAGCTGGCCCGCTCTTATTTTTGTGTTGGTTATGTTTTACGACTTACTCAGGCCAACCGTCAGGCGGCTCTTTTTCGCGCCACGATAAACAGACGCGGGAAGCGCAGAAGCACCATTCCGTTACACTGTAACGGATAGTGGTCGGCCAGCAATGCCAAATAGCGGGTCAGAAAGGCGCTCCTGGCCGGTTCATCGAGGCCCGTCAGATAAGGTCGCAGTCCGGTGCCCTGCAGCCAGTCGACGATTGCCTGATGGGAAGCGAGCGGATGAAAATAGGTGGTGCGCCAGATATCAACTTCACAGCCCTGACGGGTGAGCAGATCGTACCAGGCGTCCGGCGGAAGCAAGGGCTGGCGACCACGGTCCGGTAATCCCAGCTCGCCGGCGACCTGACGCATCAGAGTATGGGAGGGCTCCTGCCAGTTATCCGGCATCTGCACCGCCAGCGTACCGTTCTCCGCCAGCTGGTTAACCAGATGCGGAAACAGCGTCTCATGATCCGCCAGCCACTGCAGCGAGGCGTTGGCATAGATCACGTCCGGCGGTTGCGCAGGCCGCCAGCTGGCGATATCGGCCTCGATAAACTCACAGTCAGGTAAGGCCTGCGTCGCCTGGTCCAGCATGGCCGGGGAGTTATCGATACCGACGATCGCCGCCAGCGGCCAGGCGGCACGCAGCAGGCGGGTACTGTTGCCCGGCCCGCAGCCAAGGTCAACGACGCTCTCGACCTGCAGGTGAGCGATACGGGAAAGCAGGTCAGCCGCCGGGCGGGTGCGCTCAGCGTCAAACTGCAGATACAGCGTGGGGTTCCAGTCGGCCATCGGGCGTTGTCCTGTGTAAGGGAGACAGGGCAAAGCATAGAACGCCCGGGGCCGCCTGTCAGGGGGAAATGATCCACTGCAGCATCTGCCTTGCGTGACAGTGTCACCGATAAAATAACCTCAGCAGGCTATCCCGTGCGTGATGGGCACATTGTCAGGGAGTAAGCGGATTGGGCAGCATCTGCGCCCGCAGCGGGCGCAGTGGCTTATTCGGCGTTCTTGAGCGCTTCGGCGCGGCTGGCGGTGGCGTAAACAAAATCCAGCATCGGCTCGAGATCGGTATCGTAGCCGGCCTGAATAATCTTCCCGCGCAGCCATTCTATTTCACTGGTGATATCGGGAGGGAAAATGTTGTTATCCTGCGCCCGGCGCAGCCATTTCAGCAGAAAGTTGTTCTTTCCTCTGATACCGCCCGACTTTTTCGACTTTCCGTGCATCTTCAGCGCGACCAGGACGCAGTAATAGAAATGAACGCGCTGATTAAAACTTTGGTGCATGTCTGTGTTTCCCGCCAGAATCAGGAATTCACCGTGTGGGTCAGTGATTCGGATTGGACTACGGCGGCGGGCCGGATCGTTGCGCGATCTCTGTTGTTTTCCGCCACCGTCCTTGCATCTGTCGCCAGACGCTGAAGGGGATGTTGGCACGGAAGCCGAATCGTCGTCAATTGCCGATTCGTTTTTTGCCGGTGTCGGCGGCCCGCGGCGTTCCGCTAGCCGGGCCTGGCTACGTCCTGACCGCGGCCCGCTGTTGCAGATATACGCGTAAAATCAGCAGGAAAGCGAACACTACGACGATTGCCGCCAGCAGATACAGGGTGGCGAGATCGTAGTAACCGGCGACCCAGCCGGCCAGCGGCCCGGTCAGCCCCAGCGCGAGATCAAGGAACGCCGAGTAGGTGCCAAGGGCGGTCCCCTGGTTTTGCTCTTCCACCTGTTTTACCGCCTCAACCCCCAACGCCGGGAAGACCAGCGAAAAACCCGAGCCGGTGAGAAAGGCGCCGATCCCCGCCACCCAGGCCGACGGCGCCAGCCAGATAAGCAGCAGGCCGAGACATTCGATGACGAAGCAGGCCAGGGATACCGGGACCCCGCCATAGCGAGTGATGGTGTTCCCCAGCACCAGGCGAACACAGATAAAGCCGACGCTGAACAGCGAGAGGGTAAACGCGGCGCCCTGCCAGCTGTGCGCGGCAAAGTAGAGGGTGATAAAGGTGGCAATAACGCCGAAACCGACGGTGCCAAAGGCCAGCCCCAGCCCATAAGGCCAGATTTTGCGCACCACCGCGTGAAAGGGCGCTCTGACGCCGGCGGTCACGCTGACGTCCTGCCGCGTGCGGGCGAACAGCAGGCCGATGGCGGCGACCAGCACCACCACCGTGGCAAAGCCGCTGATGCCGAAATACTGGTTCAGGGTGACCCCCAGCGGCGCGCCGACCGCCATCGCCACATAGGTTGCCACGCCGTTCCAGGAGATCACCCGCGACGTATGGATCGCGCCGACGGTTTTGATCCCCCATAGCGTGGCGCCGGTGGCGGTAAAGCTTTCGCCGACGCCAAGAAACACCCGGCCCGCCAACAGCGCGGCAATCGCCAGCATCGGCATCGCCTGCAACATTACCGCCAGCAGCGTGAAGGCGCCGCTGAGCAGACAGCAGACGATCCCGAGGCTAACCACTTTTTTCGGGCCCCAGATATCGGTGTAGCGCCCGGCGTGCGGCCGGCTTATCAGCGTCGAGATGTACTGCAGGCTGATCACGATCCCGGCGACAAAGGTGCTGTAGCCCAGCTGATAGTGAATATAACCCGGCAGAACGGCCAGCGGCAGACCAATAGAGAGATAACAGATACAGGTAAAAACAACGATCGAAATGATGCGCAGATTAAGTTGCGTGGTGCTGACGGAAGTGCTCATAGGGATAAAGGGTTAATACATAGGGATGTTTAGCATAACGCGCCGCGAAGAGGCTGGCGAGTGGCGAGGGAGTTTTATCCGTGATCGATGGCCTCGCCGCCGTCATTAACGGTGTTGCCGCTGACGCCGGCTTCGGGGCATGATGACGGTATCTTGCCGCCGCCTTGAGGAGAGAATATGTCCCAGGAATTCGCCGATATTGACGTTATGTTCATTGCGGGCTTCGGCCCTATTACCCAAAGCACCTCGCAAAGCCGTGATTTCTATTGTCAGGCATTGGGATTACCGCTGAAGCCGATGCCGGGTAACGAGGCGTATCTGCTTAGCGAGCAGGATGCCATCGGCGGGGTGAAGCATTTTGCGCTGTGGCCGCTGGCGCAGGCGTCGCAGTCCTGTTTTGGTCAGGAGCAGTGGCCGGAGACGGAGCCGGTGCCGCAGGCGTGGATTGAATTTGAGGTCCGCGACCTTGCCGCGGCGACGGCGCGGCTGCAGCAGCAGGGGTACCACCTCCTTGTTGCCGCGCGCGACGAGCCGTGGGGGCAGACCGTCACCCGTCTGCTCAGTCCGGAAGGTCTGCTGGCCGGGCTTACCGTGACGCCGTGGCTGCGGGCGGAACAGGCTTAACGCCCCCGCCGGGCGCGGTGCGGGTCACCTCAGGGAGGTTATTGAGGCTCCTCGTGATGTGAAACATTTCGCACTTCCCCCCAGGCGCGGTTTTGCAGCACGGTGCGATAGCCGTCGCGGTCGACGAAAGTGACGCCGTTGACCTCCCAATAGGGGTTGAATGCCGTGACGCGCAGAAACCCGGCGGCGTCCATGGCGCTGCATTGTGCCTTCCAGGCCTCAGGCTGCGGATAGTACAGCACCAGCAGATCTTCATCTCCTGGCGAGGGGGTAACGGGATGGTGGCGGCAGTGGGTGAATTCCAGATGCCAGCTGGCATCCGGCGAACCGACCATCATCCCGCTGAATCCTTCATGATCGGTAAAGCTTCCAAGTTGCTGCAGCCCCAGCCCGGCGCAATACATGCTGGCGGTGCTCTCCAGTTCGCTGACCGGTCTGGCGATGCGCATGTGGCAGAACGACATAATGACTCCCAAAAGGCGTAGGCCGGGTCAGGCGCAGCCGCCACCCGGCAAAAAGCGGCATCATGGCCGCGA